>DASZQE010000066.1:0-4451 GCA_035550175.1 Phycisphaerales bacterium
TACCCGCATTCCGGACACACCGGACTGACGCTCGGTCCGCGCAGATACCCGCACATCTCGCAATTGGTCTCCGCCCATCTGCGGTGTCGTTTCTTCATGAACACCACCACGACCCCCGGTCCCGCCAGCCACAACACCGCCCACCCGGACAAGACGAGACTGAAGAACGTCCCCGTTCCGCAATAACAATCCGTCTTCCTGCGAATCATCACATCCACCGGCAGCACCAGCATTGTCTCCGCGATCGTTCCTCCAAGAAGTATCCCCGCAACTCGGCCGATCACTCCTCTTCCCTGCCTTTTCCGGCAGAATGAGATGAACAGAACTGTCCACAGAATCCAGCTCAGCAGCCCGATGGTGCATACAGCAATACTCATGGGCAGCCACCATTCACCGAGGGCATCCTCCGGCCGCACATTTGTCTGCGCCCAAGATGAAATGAGTTGCGCAAACCCTAGTATTCCAAGCCCCAATGCGCACGTCAGTATGAGCGAAATCACTCCCGCCACCACCATGCTCGCCATCAGTGATCCCGCACGACCCTTCTGCAAACCGCGCGGTCGAACAACCGGCATGAGAAACAGTGCCTGTGAACCAACGAAGACTGCCCCAATGCCAAAGAGGATCGCATACCCCTGAACATCAATGCCCCACTCGCCAGGCATGAACATGTACCTCAGGTTGCGCGCCGGTTCCTCAATGACGGCAAACAAGAGCACCACCAGAAAAACCCCAAGCCAGACCATGATGGCTAGGTACGCCATCAGAAATACCGGCAAGATCACCCATCGTCGCCACATCGCCTTCCAGCATAAACTGCCCACATGCTCTTCGCCGCTCTGCAATTCGACATCGCCTGGGAAGACAAACCCGCCAACCACGCCCGCATCGAATCCCTCATCGCATCCGCCGCGCTTCCGCCCGGTTCATTTCTTCTCCTCCCCGAACTCGCCGACACAGGCTTTTCACTCAACATCCCCTCCATCGTCTCAGAGCTATCACTGACTTGGGCGCGCTCCCTCGCGCAGCGTTTCAAAATCTACGTCCAGCATGGCTTCCCCGAACTCGGCCCGGATGCCCGTGGAAGAAACACCGCTGCCATCATCTCTCCAGATGGTCTCCTTCTCGGCAAATACCACAAGATTCATCCCTTCTCCTATGGCAAGGAATCCACGCACTATTCTGCCGGCGATTCCCTGCTCATCGCTGACTGCAATCATGTAAACGTCTGTCCTCTCGTCTGTTACGATCTTCGATTCCCCGAACTCTTTCGCCTTGCCGTTTCCGCACATCCGCCCGCCGAAATCTTTACCATAGGGGCTTCCTGGCCCGCCGCGCGTCAGCATCACTGGCGTTCCCTCGCCATCGCTCGTGCAATCGAAAATCAATCCTTCGTCGTCGCGGTCAATCGCATCGGCAACGATCCTCACGTTTCCTACGTCGGCGGCTCGCTCATCGTCTCTCCCAAAGGCGACATCCTCGCCGAAGCTGACGACCGCACCGCGTTGCTCACCGCCGAACTTGATCTTCAATCACTTCGCAAGTGGCGCGAACAGTTCCCGGCCCTTCGCGATCTCAACGCCTGTCACCTTGGCAGTGTCACCATCAACCGCGCATGAGCACGTCCGCATTTTTCGCCACGTGTTCCGCTCGCTGAAATCTTCTCGATGCGTTCGCGCTGCGTGTCGCAAAAAAATCATCCACAACTCTTCATTTCGCTGCGCGCGCCCTTTGAACTTCTCTCCGTTCGCTTTACACTCCCGCCGTCTCTTCTTCTTTGATGCGCCTCACTCGTCTTGCGCATCGTCCCACGGCTCACCGACTCAGGAGGGTTGGTCCGCATGCCACTGGTCACGCTTGGCGCCGGATCCTGTGCTTCGTCCTTCTCCACTCACTCGCTCGCGCGCACGACGTATCGTTCAGGCAGAGTCGGCGCTCGTCGAGTCTCCGCGCTTCGTCGCGCGTACTTCGCACAGGGCTTTGAAACTGCGACTCGCTTCGGCATCGCATTCGACGAATTGGTCGTCCATCTCTGGAACACCCGCGAGCAGGCCGGCCCCGTCGATTTGCTCTCCTGCAAGCACGTCGCCGATGTCATTTTCGCCATCGCCTGCCTCAAGGGCTCGCCCTCTGCGTGGTCTCTTTTCTTTGATCGTTATGAGCGCACCCTGATCCGCCAAGCCACGGCTTCCTATCAGGAAAGCCAGGCCACGGTCATCGTTCGCCGCATGATTTCCGAGCTTCGCTTCGAACTGCCCCACATCACTGGCGGTCGCCCCATCTCTCTCCGCTCCTACACAGGTCGCCGTTCTCTCCGCGCCTGGCTCGGCGAACGCCTCGGCTACCGCCTTCGCGCGTCCTGCACACGATTCACCCCTCTCCCCGAACCCCCGCGGGTCCTCTCGCTCCACTCGTGAGCCTCGCACCCACTGCTCTCTTGAATCTCTCGCCCCGCGCCTCTACTCTGCTGGTCCTCGGTTCATCACTGCGCACCCGCGCATCATGGCCCCAGGAGCGGTTGTGATCCCCCATCGCACCCGTTGCTCGGCAAGATAGCTCAGTTGGTAGAGCACCGCACTGAAAATGCGGGTGTCCCCGGTTCAAGTCCGGGTCTTGCCATTCATCCTTTTGACCAATAAGAAACCCCGCTCAACGCGGGGTTCGTTTTTCAGAGTTCTTTCACTTCATCCATCAGCACCGCCTCACTTCCTCATCACCATTTCCAGCAACCTGTCCAGCGTGTCTTCGCGCACGCACGCCGGAGTCATGCCCGGCATCGGGTAATGCCTGCTCAGCGCATTCCCCAGCTCCTCCTCGCTGCACATCACGAAGTACACCGGCACACGGATCACGTTCGTCGCGAACCGCAGCGCCCGCACCAGGTGCTCGCGCGTCGTCGCCACCATCAGTTCATTCCCGTCAAACCGGATCGGCAGCACGCGAAACTGCCACGCCTGCCGCCGGCTCACCAGTTCCATCGCCCGCTTGTCCAGCGTCTCATGCTCCGGCCGAACGCGCCGCGTCAGCGTCGAATACTGCTCCGCCCACGCCTCCTCGATCACGCTCGGATCAATGTCAAACAGTTGCTCGCACAGGACGCCGAACGGCTCGCCCGTCTGCGATTGCTCTGCCATCACAGCATCAACCTGCTGCTCCGTCAGCACCCCTTGCTCCACCAGCACTTGTCCAAGGCGCAATTCCATTGTGTCGCTCCCATCCTCCAGTGTCGACTGGCCGTGCCTCCGTCAGTCACTCTCACTATCGGCGCATCTCGCGCTCACCTGCGCGCTGCTCTCAACATTTCTTTTTGCTCATGATCGCGCACGATCGCCCATGACCTTTGCACCGCCCCGGCAATCTGAAGCACGCGCTCCACGCTCTTCTCTCACCTCGCCAGACCGCACACTCCCGCGCATGTTCTCCGCTCATCACGCACACTCCCCGCACCTTCCCTCGCTTCACGGCGTGACCGCGCGAACGCTCATCCCACCCGCACTATCCCGCATAATTGAACGCGCGCAGGAACCCCCATTTCACGTCCATTTCAAGCATCACCCCTCATACCCGGAACAATTCCCCTCACTTCCCCTTCTTCAGTTGGTCCGGATTCAGTCCCTTCAGATCTTTCGTCGTGAACAGTCCGTTTTCCCGGATCACCTTCCCGTCAAAACTGATCCGCCCGCCTCCGTAATCCTTTCGTTGAATCATCACAAGGTCCCAGTGAATCTCCGACCTGTTCCCGTTATCAGCATCTTCATACGCTCGCCCCGGAGTGAAGTGCAGGCTCCCTGCGATCTTCTCATCAAACAGAATGTCCTTCATCGGCTCCAGTATGTACGGATTGAAACCGATCGCGAACTCGCCCACATACCGCGCTCCTGGGTCCGTGTTGAACACCGCGTTCAGCTTGTCCGTCCCCTCATCCGCCTTCGCTTCCACAATCTTCCCCTTCTTGAACACCAGCCGCACGTTATTGAACGTCTCGCCGTTATAGATCGTCGCGGTGTTGTACTGAATCACGCCCTCCACGCTTTCCCGAACCGGCGCAGTGAAGCACTCCCCATCCGGAATGTTGCTCTCCCCATAACACGGAATCACCGGAATCCCCTTGATCGAAAATCTCAGGTCCGTTTCGCCTGGCCCTTCAATGTGAACCATGTTCGCGCTCCGCATCCGCTTCGCCAACGGCTGAACCGCCTTCTTCATCCGCCCATAATCCAGCGTGCATACGTCAAAATAAAAATCTTCAAACGCCTCCGTGCTCTTCTGCGCCAATTGCGCCATGCTCGGCGTGGGCCACCTCAAGACACACCACTTCGTGTGGTTCACTCGCTGTTCAAAATGCACCGGCTTCTGATACAGCTTCCCCCGCATCTGCATTTGCTTCGCGCTCACGCCCGCCATCTCGCTCACATTCCCCGCGCCTCGCAGCCCGATGTACGCCTGCATCT
>DASZQE010000067.1:0-4811 GCA_035550175.1 Phycisphaerales bacterium
AGGTTCTCCAGCACCACAATTTCCCCGTCCTTCATCGCACCCACCGCGCTCGCCGCTTCAGGCCCTACGCAATCCTTCTCCGCAAACGTCACCTTCGTCCCGCCCATGAGTTCACGCAACCGATCTGCAGCAGGCTTCAGGCTGTACGCCGCCTCAAAACCCTTGCCCTCCGGCCTCCCCAGGTGACTCATCAGCACCAGCTTCCCGCCCCGGCTCACCACGCTCTTGATCGTCGGCAGAGCCTGACGAATCCGATTGTCATCCGTGATCCTCGGCGGATCGTTCTCATCCAGCGGTACGTTGAAATCCACCCGCATCAACACCCGCTTGCCCGCCACATCCGTCTGCGCAATTGTCTTCTTCGCCATTGATTCCTGCTCCACAAAAATTGAGAGCCGAATCATACAGAATCTCGCGATGAAATCTCTTCCATGGTGAAAAAGTCAACTATCACCGGTTGAGAAGGACACCTTCCACCTTCATCTTCTCGATATTTCCTGCCCGAAGCCCGCATCCTCTTCCTACGCCGCGTCTCGCAAATCCTTCTCCGCCTGCTTCACGTCTCCGATCAACAGTCGATTCAGCACCCGCTCCTTGAAGACGTTGAAAAGCTCCGTCTCGAACGAACTTCCGGATTGCATCTCCATCAGCTCCACGCACCGATCAAGCGACAATCCCGGTCGATAGGGCCGGTTGCTTCGCAGCGCATCGAAAATATCCGCCACCTGCACGATCTGGCTCACCAGCGCAGGCCGTCTTCCTCGCGTCGTGTGCGGATACCCATTCCCGTCCAGTCGCATGTGATGTTCCATCGCAGCCACCACCGCAACGTCGCTGATGCCTTTGCTGCTCGCAAGAATTCTTGCGCCGATCAGCGGATGCGTCTCCATCTCGCGGCGCTCATCCTCCGTCAATCTTCCCGGCTTCACCAGAATCCGCTTCGGCACGCTCCATTTGCCGATGTCGTGCAGCAGCGCGCCTTCCGTCAGGCCTCGCAGATCATCACCCGACAAACCCACGGCCTGCCCCAGCGCCGACGCCAGCAGCGCCACATTCGTCACGTGGACGAATGTGTATTCGTCATGCCCCTTCAAATCCGCCAGGTAAATCAGGCTCGATCGATTCGGTATCACCGCCGACATCAATCGCATCGCCAGCCCGGCAAGCGTGCCGCCGTCCTCTTCATTCCCCGCCAGCACGCATGTCCATACATCACGCAGGTGGACGGTCTCTTGTTGAACGTTCGGCGGCTGCGGTTCCTGCTGAGCCGCGCCTGCATTCACTTTCCCTTCGCCTTCGGCTCCGGCTGATTGACCTGATCCCCACTCCATCACGGAACCCGCGCTCAACGTTCCGCTCTTCAGCTTGCCCAGCACTACGCGCCCGCTCGGACTCGCGGTCACGCCGCCGGTCATGGCTGCATCCATCAGCCACAGAATGTCCTGCTCAGTCGCTCCCCGACTGATGCGAATCGCATGAATCCCGTTCGCTGCCAGTTTTCCCAGAAGCAGCGCTCCCTGTGCCCACGGTTCGCTCACCGTTCGCTTGTTCACCACAAGTCCGCCCGACATCATCACAATCGCCACCGCGCCCGCCTCTGTCGAAGACTGTTCCACTGCTGCCACGCACTTGCGCACCTGCTCCATCGTCCGCGTGTGGCTCGCGCCGTACACGCTTCGTCCCTCATACGCCGACACCAGCGCCCGCACTGCGTCAATCGCTGTCAGTTTCATGCCGTGCCGCCTTTCCTGCCAGCCATCCATCGCACAGGCGAAAGTTTCCACATCGCACGCGCCAGCACGCTCACAAGCATCTTCGGTCGCTGCTTCAGCAGGTCCACAAGCATCCGTCCCCCGCCCTCCCCGCTCGATGGCATCACCGCGCATGTCATCAGTCGAAACGCCAGCCGTGCGGTGATCAGTTGGCTTGTGTCCGCGCGAATCAGCGCCTCCAGATGCGCCGCTTCCGCTCTGCTCACCTCCGCAATCCCCAACTGGCCTGCGAGCCGGTCCACAAGCAGCATCATCCGGGAGTCTTTCTGCCTCCCGATTTCGTTCTCCGTCATGCGCCTGATGACCGGGTGCATGTCGGAAAGCCCGCGAATCGCCAGATCTCTCGGCCAGCTCTCCTGCACTTTCGTCAACGCGCGATACGCCGCGATTCGCACTCGCTCATCAACGCTCGTCAATCCAGGTCGTAGCAGATCAAGATATGAATTCCTGCAGAACCGCACGACCCATTCGCTCAGCGTTTCCATGGTGGCTGGCTCTTCCGCCACGATCTTCGTCAACACGGAATCGACGACAGCCGCCGGTCGCTGAGAAACCATCCGCTCAAACATGGATTTTGCGTCCTTTGACCTCGAATGCACAGCCGCATATGCCAGCACGCGCACGCTTTCTTCATCGCCATTCGTGCATGATGCGACCACTCGCGCAACCAACCCTTCATCCGCATACGCGCTCAGCGCTTGCGCCAGCCACACCTGTCGTTCCGCTTGACTGAGCAGCTTCTGCGCCGCCGCTCGTTCTTCAACGCTCTTCGGCGCTCGCTCAATGTCGCGGGTCACCTCCAGAATGTCCATCACTGCGTCCAGCCCGCCCTTCTGTGCCACCTCCTGCCCGCGTTCTTCCAGCTCACCCAGAATCGCGCGACGCTCCTCGCTGTCTCCCACACCCTTCCGCAGAACTTCACACACGCTTTCCACAGCTCGCACGGACACCTGCGCCATCTCCTCCGCCATCCGTAGGCTCAGCCCCTCATCTCCCTCGACTGCGGTTTCAGCAAGTTGCCTGAGCATGTCCGTGTATTCAGTTGATCGCGTTTCAACATCCGAAACCTGCTTCAGGAGCTGCGCCATCGTCTCGGCCATTTTCGGTTCGCCTTCACGATCATCACTGCTCGCGCTCGACCAATCCTCTGCGACTCTCGCCAGCCTCGAAAGCTCCGTCTTGCTTCCCAGCGCAAGACCCGACAATCGCTTGAGCAACATCAGCGAATTCTTGCTCATCGTGCTATCCGAACGTTGCAGGACGCCGATAGCCCGCGTCATTTCCTCCAGCGGCAACAGCGTCAGAATTCCTGTCGCCTCCTCGAATTTGATCTCGCCGTTCGTGCGAAGATTCTCCACCAGATCACGCTTTTGTTCTTCCGTGAGTGAGTTGTACAGTTGAGCGATCCGCGATTTGCTGCTGGCTTTCTGCGAAGCAACTCCTTCACATTGCATCTGCCTGTATGTCGCAGCCATGTCCATCGCGGTGGGCGTCATCGTTTCGTCCGCGAATCCCGTTTGCAGGTCGCCTCCCACATTGGCGATGCACGACGCAGCAACTGCGGAGAAACTTTGTTCGACTTCTTCCTTCCCGCTCGTCCCCGCGGCTTTGAGCCGCACTGCATGTGCGGAAAGCTGGAATGCGCGGACTTTGCCTCCGCACCCACTGCCGATGTGCTCCGCCAGGCTCTGCTCGCTTCCCAGACCCTTCGCCTCTTCGACCTCCTCCGAGCCTCCCGTGTAGTCAGCGATCTGTGCCTTGCTCGCGTGCAGAATGCGCATGAACTGCTCGCTTTGTTGTTCATTCATCGCACCCTGAAACTCTACAGCCGCAAGCCCTTGCCGATGGAGCGTCTCTGCAAGTCCCCGGAAAAAATCCTCGGGGCCGAGCGTTGCGTTGTCACACACAATGTGGGTCGGTTCAACGAGCAATCTCAACGGCTTGGTCAATGCCTGAGTCGCCTCAGAAAATTCCTTCAAACGCGACTTCACCACTGGATGCGACGGCTCGTACAGATTGGCGGCCTGCCACGCTGCAGCCAGCGCACGCGGCACATCCGGCGCGCACCGAGTGCCGTCGTGCTTGGACGGAATCGCGTCCTGTGATTGTGCTGCACGCGCAGGCATCAATCATCGTTCGTCTCATAAAGGTCTTCGCTTGAGCCCGCCGCGCTGTCTTCCCACAGCAAAGGTCAAGGTGTTCCCCCGGTGCATGTAAGGCAATCTTCATCCGAAAATGTCTCGTCCGAGAATGCACGAACATTCGCTTTTCTCCCGCAGGTGCGCCCCGTGCATGTTCTCCTGCGACCAGCCTCCCCCCACACAAACACAAACGACCCCCCTCTGCCCTCGCTATCCTCACGCTGTGCCGCAGCAACACTCAGCTTCCTCAAGGAATCCCGCTCAGCCATCTCCGCGCGCCCCCACTATGCCCGTCGTGCTCATCCTCGGGCCGACCGCAGGCGGCAAAACCGATCTCGCAATTGCAATCTCCACCCAGCTCAAGCATGCTCTCCTCGATCCTTCACACGCCGCCGAATGCATCGCCGCCGACTCCATGCAGATCTACCGTCGCATGGACATCGGCACCGCCAAGCCGTCCCGGGCCCAGCTCGCGCAGATCCCCCACCACCTCATTGATCTTATTGATCCTTCTGAAGACGGATTCACTGTTGACACGTGGCTTGAATTGACGCTCCGGAAAATCTCCGAAATCCGCGCGCGAAACCGCATCCCCATCATCGTCGGCGGCACCAACCTCTACGTGCAGGCGTTTCTCTCCGGCCTGATGGATGGTCCCGAACCTGACGATGAACTCAGGCGAAAACTGGAAACGATGGACCTCGATGAACTCCGCGCCTGGCTTGTGCGTGTGGATCACCGCGCATCAGAACGCATTCACCGCAACGATCGCAAACGCACAGTGCGCGCCATCGAAGTCTTCGAACTCACAGGCAAAAAACTCAGCGATTCTCAGACGCAATGGTCCGCCGCAATCGACTCCGCCGAATCCTCTTCAACCCCTCCTTCACCCGCCGAT
>DASZQE010000068.1:0-2298 GCA_035550175.1 Phycisphaerales bacterium
TGGTGAACTTGTTGGCATTCTCGGCCTGCGAGAGCTTCTCATTACTCAGCCGCAAACGCCCATTGCCGACATCATGGATCGCGCCGTTGACGCCGTCGGTCCCGACATGGATCAGGAAGTCCTCGCCAACCAGTTTGATCGCTACGGCTACTCGATGATGCCTGTCGTCGACAATCGCAATTATGTGCTCGGCGTCGTCACCGTTGATGATGTCATCGACATCATCCGCGAAGAGCAGACCGAAGACGTGCAGCGAACCGTCGGTGCCGGTGCGGAAGAAGGAGTCCACACAGGCTTTCGTGCAAAGCTCAAGGGTCGCCTTCCCTGGTTGCTCATCAACCTGCTTACGTCATTCGTGGCTGGCTCGGTGGTTCTTCATTACAGCCTGCTGATTTCGCAACTGGCTGTGCTCGCCGCGCTCATGCCCATCATCGCGAATCAGGCGGGTAACGCCGGCCAGCAATCCCTCGCGGTGACGTTGCGCGGAATTGTCCTCGATCAACTTCACGCTCAGCGCGTCGGTGCGTTGATCTTTCGTGAAACCCTTGTTGGTACGGTCAACGGGCTGATTGCCGGCACCGTTGTCGGTTCCTTCATCGTGGTCTTCAATCTGCTCGTCGGCGGACCGGAAGCCCATCACGCTTGGGCCCTCGGATTGGTCACGGTCATTTCCATGGCCATCGCGCTCTCCGCCGGCTGCTGTGCCGGCTGCTCCATTCCGCTGCTCATGCGCCGCCTCGGCGTCGATCCCGCGCACGGCTCCACCATCTTCCTCACCATGATCACCGATACGCTCAGCTTCCTCACTTTCCTCACCTGCTCCAGAATCCTTTGGGAGTATCTCGTTCCCTGATTCATCTCAGATTCGATCATTTCAGTTCGCAATCAACGTGAGTACACTGTCACTGTGCTGACAGATATCGAACGTGTGCTGCTTGATCGTCACCAGATCGCCCGCCGGATTTCCGAATTGGGGATGGAAATCCGCCGTGATCTCGATGGACTTGAGCCTGATGCGCAGATCGTCCTGGTCCCCATTCTCACAGGCAGCATTATTTTCATGGCTGACCTCATGCGCGAGCTTCCCGTCAAGATGCGCATCAGTGTCGTCACCACTTCCAGTTATCCCGGAAACGCCACGGCAAGCGTCGGCGCTCAGTTGATCGGCTCTTTGCCCCCCGATTTGCAGGATAAACACGTTCTCATCGTCGATGACATTCTCGACTCAGGCAACACCATTCGCCTCATCCGCACCGAAATTCAGCAGCGCAAGCCGCGTTCCCTGCGAGTCTGCGTTCTGCTCCGCAAGAAAATTCCCTCCGCTCTCGCCACGCCCTGCGATTACGTTGGCTTCGACATTCCCGATGAATTTGTGGTCGGCTACGGTCTGGATTACGACAACTACTATCGGAATCTTCCCGACGTCTGCACACTCCGCAAAGAGGTCATGTGACCCCCGCATCACTTGTCAAACCTCCTCGCCCCCGTACTGAGATCCGCATCGCTTCTCCGCGCACGGACAGCGCCCCGAATCACGCGGGCTTCGCAACGCCTGCCGGCGCGCTTCCCGTGCAGCAGATTTCCACCGCCCGTTCCCGTGAACTCCTGCAGGAAGGCGAAATCATCATTCTGCTCCTTCGCCCGAGCCTTCTGTACATTCCCTTGTCATGCTTCGGCGGGCTGATCTTCATTCTGCTCATCACCTTCGCGCTCGCGTACATTTCCAGAATCGCGCACGCGCTGCCTTCCGTCACCATCGGCTGGACCGATCGTCAGGCCTTCTCGCTTGGCATCGGCCTGTTTGCGCTGCGCCTCGGCTGGCAGGTGCTTGAATGGTTCAGCAGAATCTACATTCTCACCGATCGCCGCATCATCACGCGCAGCGGCGTCCTCCGTGTGAACGTCTTCCAGACTTCACTCAAGAACATTCAGCACACCAGCGTCATCGTGCGCCTCCGCGAACGCATCTTCGGTCTCGGCTGCATCGCTTTCGCCACCGCCGGTAGCGATGTCTTCGACTCCTTCTGGGTCGTTATTCGCCGCCCGTTTGTTGTTCACCGCAAAATCGTGGACACCATTCGCCGCTATTCCGCATAGCAACTTGCAGCCGCATCACTCACCATCCGGCCGCTCTGCGTCCCGGTGCGCCTGCACCACAAGATTCATCATCGCCTGGTGCGTTCCCATCGCTTCGTTTGAATCCTCCGCCGATCCCATCGGCTGCCGCATCTTGTACGTGCCGTCACTCTGCATGTCCCAGCACTGTCGCTGATCGCTCATCTCAATATTGAGAATCTG
>DASZQE010000069.1:0-4827 GCA_035550175.1 Phycisphaerales bacterium
GAGGCCGGAGTCGTCTCGACAGCAGATAAGGTGCGCTTCGTCAACATGCTTTCGCAGACCGGCGTCGCGGAGATCGAAGTCTCCAGTTTCGTCAGCCCCAAATGGGTTCCGCAGCTTGGCGACGCATCGGAAGTCTTCGCAGCCATACAGCGATCCGCCGGCGTCGCTTACTCCGCGCTCGTGCCTAATGAAAAAGGCCTTGAAGGCGCGATCAAAGCCAGAATTGACAAGGCCGCCGTCTTCACCGCTGCCAGCGAAACCTTCAGCAGAAAAAACACCAACGCATCAATTGCGGAAACCATTGAACGTTTCAAACCCGTCGTGAAAGGCGCCAAAGCCGCAGGCATGCACGTTCGCGGTTATGTGAGCTGTGTCGTCGCCTGCCCATACGAAGGCCCCGTAAAACCGCAGCAGGTCCGCATTGTTGCTGAACAACTGCTCAGCATTGGCGTGGATGAAATCGACCTCGGCGACACCATCGGCGTCGCAGGCCCTGCAGACATCGACAAACTCTACGAAGGCTTGAACGGTCTGCTCTCGCCTGACCAGACCACGCTGCATCTGCATGACACTCGCGGTACCGCCCTTGCCTGCGCCTTCCGGGCCATGCAGCTTGGCGTGCGCAGCTTCGACTCTTCAGCAGGCGGCCTCGGTGGTTGCCCCTACGCGCCCGGTGCAGCGGGAAACCTTGCGACGGAAGATCTCGTGTATCTGTGTCAACGCTGCGGAGTGAAATGCGGCGCGGATCTGAATCGTGTGGTGGAAGCAAGCCGGTTCATGGCGTCCGTGCTCAGACGAATGCCGGTCAGCCGCGTGTTCCAGGCCATCACGAACTCGTGCCGATGAGCCGCGCTTCTGTGGGCGAAGTCATGCGTTCAGACGATTCCGCAATCGTAAACGTCTTGATCGCCGTCTTCCCGAGTCGAAATTCGCCTTTGCAATAGGTAATCGGATGCACTGCAAGCGAATGCTGATCCAGCAGCACGCCCCTTGGCAGCCCGGGAAATCCGAAACTGCCGGTGTTGATCACCGTGATGTCATCGTGCGTGGAAATCGAAGCGCGGTGCGTATGCCCGAGAATCACGAACTTCGCGGATGGCGCATGGGTTTTTGCGAATGTCGCCGCATATGCCGGGAACTTCTTCCAGTACCACAGCACCAGCGGAACGCACCACGGCCGGATCAGCATGTTGCGAAGGCTCGAATGAATCGCCTGCGTGCGAAGCTCCTTCCAATGTGCGAGCGAGGCGCTCTGCGCCACGTTCAGATGCGTTTCCAGATCATTTCGAAGCTGGTGCGGAATGGTGTGCAGGTACTCATCATGCAATTCGCGGATACGTGCAGCATTCGGCGACCACGGCGCGATCGCCGGATGAAACACGTCGCCATGCGTGATGAAAATGGAATCACCAGCCAGCAGCAGATGCCGCGTTTCCGAGATATGCGGATCATGATTGCCCGCGAGCAGTGTCAGATTGACGTTGTCCTTCTCGCAGAGATCGTGCAGGTGGAGAATCTCCCGCGCTGCGCGAGCCCATCGCTTCGGGTGATGCAGTTCCGCCGCATCGCCGTTGACGATCACATCCGTGCAGTCACGCCAGAGCGGTTGGAGTGAGCGCGCGGAAGGTGCGGCGCAGCGGGGTCTCCCCAGGTGCAGATCAGAAATGATGAGCGTGCGAGTCATGGATGGAGTGATCGCGGAGAATCACGAAATCGAGAGGCGATTGCGCAAGCGGACCGTTGATTATCGGTGATTTTTGGGGCCGAAAGTGATTGCATTCTTCCCGTTGCGCTTCGATTCCAGCGCCAGCGAATCCGCGTGTCGAAGCAACGAGGCAGGATCCGTGCCGTCCCACGGATAGGTCGCCATGCCCGCCGAGATCGTGATGATCCCGGGCGCCTCCGCGCCGAGTTTGGGAAACTTCATCTGGCAGATTTGCTGCTGAAATCGTGAGGCAATGGCCTCAACAGCCGTCGGATGCGCTGAGCCGACTTCACGCGGTCCTTGCGGGTCATTGAAGATGACGGCGAACTCGTCTCCGCCGATCCGGCACACCCGATCCGTCTGGCGGATCACGGAATGCAGAAGTTTCACAGTCTCAACAAGAATCAGATCACCCGCCTCATGTCCGTAGTCATCATTGAACTGCTTGAAGTTGTCCAGGTCGAACACCATCACGGTAATAGACCGTCGGGCCGCCGATGCAACCGCGATCTCATTCTTCAGAAACAGGTTGTAATACCGGCGGTTGTATGCGCCGGTGAGTTCATCCTTCAGCGCCCACTCGCGTTGCTGCTGATGCGCACGGTCCAGGTTGAGCCAGTGCGCCAGCCACTGACCCCATGGCGCGAGTTGACGCGAACTCGCCAGCGATGAGGCGAGCATGCCGAAGCGGTTGCCTGCAAGTTCCACCGGCGCGTAAAGCTGCGAAGGGCCCGGCGTTGCGGGATCGGGAAGAAACACAAGGTCTGTCCATCGGGATTGCTGAATGATGAGCTTCAGCGCCGTCTCAAGCAGATGCGGCGGTTCATCAAGCAGCGCGGCGATCAGGTCCGTGTCCCCCAATGAATCCGTGGAATCAAGCGACGCAACCGTCTGCGCGAAATGTGATGACGCTGTCGGCACGGTTGCTGCGGGGGGGAAATCTGCAGGGGGCTGAGGCAGCGGTGGCGGACTTGATGACGAACCGTCATTCACGGCAGCTTGATGGAGCGATGCTGATGATGTGCTGAGTGTTGCCACGTGAGATGGTTTTCTGCCGGCAATTGATGAAATGAGGGAAGAAACACTAGGCGCGGAACGGGCTGCCGGCATGGGGCGGGCCGCTCGTTCCGTAAATTGTGACACGGATGGAGCCGTCGGCAATCCACCGCTTGCCACGACACCTTCAATATTCATGAATCCGGGTTCAGTTGTATGGATGATGTCCGCATGTGAAGAGAGGGAAGATGCCAAATCATCGCCCGCAGCGAGAATGTCAAGGATTTCCGGACTGATCGGAAGCGAAAGAATCACATCAGGCCCGCGCAGGTGTGGTTGCTGAGACGACATAGCTGAGCTGAGCGATCGGGTGTGCGAACCAAGCAGAACTATCTGCACGGTTGGGTCAAGCGTGCGAATCGCGCGAATCTGGGATGCAAGTTGTGGGTCGCTTGTGAATGATGGCGAAAAAATCACTGCGCTCACGGGTCTGCCTGCTGAGCATGTTGCAATTTCCCCAAGCGCGTGAAATATGCTCGAAGCAGTTTCAAGGCTGGGATGCGGCTGCGCAAGGGTCTCGTATGGAGCAAGTGACAGGACGCGCCCGCGAATCGACGACGAGAATGCCGGTGGCGGAGTCATTGTTCATCCTCCGGCCGGTCTCGCCCAAGCAGCATCTGGATTTCTTCCCTCGTCAGCCTTCGCGGGTCAGGCGGCGGCAATTCGTCAGAATCCTTGGCGGTAGGGGGGCTCCCCGGCAGAGGTTCGCTTCCACCGAGCCCTTCAAACGAATCCGCGAGATCGGGCTTCGCTGCCTGCTCTGTTGCTCGCACCTCGTCATCCTCAATTTCATCATCCACCTCCGCAAGCCGCAGAACGGGCTTGGTCGGACGTCGTGGCGGAGTGCGATGCGTCGA
The DNA here is from genome assembly GCA_035550175.1 of Phycisphaerales bacterium. Lineage (GTDB taxonomy): Bacteria > Planctomycetota > Phycisphaerae > Phycisphaerales > SM1A02 > DASZQE01. The sequence continues at coordinate 3,619 of DASZQE010000069.1, forward strand.
GGCATGCTTCGGGGAGATGACCGAGGAACTTTCAGCAGCCGTTCCCCGATCACGTGCGATGTCACTGCGCATCTCGGATGATTGAGATCCCTGGGCTCTCGGGGCAGCGGGTCGCAATGCAGCCGAAACTGAATCCAGCAGCCAGAGTTCAACGGTCGGCAGATACTTCGCCAGTGCGTTTGAAATGCTCGGCAGAAACGGCGCAGCCGCCGGGTCCACGATAATCAGCTTGAAACTTGTCTGAGCGTCTGTCTTATCTGCGGAAACTTGTTGCACGTGTTCACGGACAGCGCAAGCGAGCTTGGCAAAAGCGCCGGCAGGATCGGTCGATTCCACGCACTTCCAGCCGGTGCTCGCAAGGGCTCGCCGAACATTGGATAGATTTCCCGGCGAAGCGGGAAGCAGCGCGAGAGCGGAGGTTGAGGGAGAATTGGCAGCCATGCCGGTGTCACAACGCGCGGAGTCCCGATCACACCCGGATGCTCCTCATTCGATTCTACAACTGCCTCAACGCGAGGTCGGATAAAAGTCCAAGTTGGTGGAGAACTTGTGTGCTTCAACTGAACATCCCGAAATCACTCGCGATTCACCATTTCGTGAATTCACGACATCCGGGTCAGCGATGTCAGCAGAAGCCCCGCAACGTGCAATGCGGCATCAGGAGCCGCAACGCGCTCCAGATTCACCCTCATTTCGCTGATGCTGTGCGGCGAGCTGAGCAACTCCGCAAGGGCCGGTTCCAGTGAGGCGCGATTTCTCTCTGGATTCACCTGATCCATGACAATGATCGCGCCGCCTGCGTCCGCAATCGGCTTGGCGTTGTGCAACTGGTGCATGTCCTTGTGGTGCGGATACGGCAGAAATAGGCACGGCACACGGTTATGCACAGCCTCGGCCACCGAATTTGCGCCCGCTCTTGAAATTGCGAGGTCCGCCGCCCCCCATGCCTTGCCGACTTCATGCACAAACGGCTGCACAACCGCACGGATGCCTGCTGAGGCATACGCCTTGCGAACCTCTTCGTCTGCTCCGGATCCGGTCAGGTGCAGAATCTGCCAATGTTCAAAAAGTTGCGGATTCGTTCGTGCAAGGCTCGTCATCAGCACATTGATCGACGTTGCCCCCTGCGAAGCACCCGTGACAAGCAGCGTGCTCACCGCAGGATCAAGCCCCAATTCCATTCTGCAGCTTTGTGCGTCTCCGTTTGCG
>DASZQE010000070.1:0-2959 GCA_035550175.1 Phycisphaerales bacterium
CGATCCCGCGAACGGGCCATCGCCAAACACCGAAATGCCGGCCTGCTTGAAATGACGGAGAACTCGTTGCGCCTCACCCGTCGTGGACTTTTACTCGCCGACCATGTGCTTCAGGACCTTGTCTAGCGAAGCTGACACCGATCAGCCCTGTGGACATCGTGCAAAGCCTTCAAAATGATCAACCTTGATTGTGATTGCGCCTCTGCTAAAGTAACCGTGTTCGGTCTTGGGGCGGTAGCTCAATTGGTTAGAGTACTGGCTTGTCACGCCAGTGGTTGGGGGTTCGAGTCCCCTCCGCCTCGCTTTCCCCTCCAAAGCCCCGTAGCGCCGTTTGGCGTGTGCGGGGCTTGTGCTTTTTTCAAAGTTGCTAGCCTCGATCATTCGATGCACTTGGCGAGGTGGGCCAGCCCCTTTGCCCCTCTGTACTTCCTATGATGACTTTCTGATTGCCTCAAACCTGCTATTCTCTGGAACTCGCACAAGTTTCACGGAGCCGCTATTTTCTCTGCCATGAGCCGCGCTGACATATCTCTCCCCCAGCAACGCCCCTTTCTCAAGACTTCCCGTACGGACCTGTGGTGGCTCTTTCCCGCCATCACCGTCGTCTACTTTCTCAGCTTCATCGTGTATTCCACGTGGGCTGCGTTTCAGGGCAACAACTACTTCTTTGCCGGCAACGGTGCGGAATACCTTTCACCGATGTATTCACCCGTACTTTGGGATGCCCCCGGCATTCACTCCGGACACGCCTGGTTCAGCGGCGAATGGCCCAAATGGCTTGGCATCCTTCCCGTCGCTTCCCCCGCGCTCCTGATTCTCTGGGCGCCTGGCGGCTTCCGTTTCACCTGCTACTACTACCGCGGCGCGTACTACAAAGCCTTCTGGCAGGATCCCGTCAACTGCGCCGTCGGCGAGCCTCGCAAGGGATACCTCGGTGAACGCTATCTCCCGCTCATCCTGCAGAACATTCACCGCTATTTCCTCTATCTCGCGCTGGTTTTCATCGTCTTACTTACCTGGGACGCCATCAAGTCCTTCATGTTCCTCGGCGATGACGGCCATCACCACTTCGGCATCCGCATCGGCTCCTTGGTTCTGACTGCCAATGCTGTGCTGCTCGCCGGCTACACCTTCGGTTGCCACTCCCTGCGTCACCTCGTGGGCGGCAAGCACGATTGCGTCTCCGCCAACCCCGCCAATTACGCCGCGTGGAAATGCGTTTCCTGCTTCAATCGCGGCCACATGATCTGGGCGTGGATCAGCCTCTTCTGGGTCGGCTTCACTGACTTCTACGTCCGCATGTGTTCTATGGGCCATTGGACGGATTGGAGAATCCTCTGATGGCTGACATGCAGTTCGATACTTTTGAACACGATGTGCTCGTAATCGGTGCTGGTGGTGCAGGCCTCCGCGCCGCCATCGAAGCCTCCGCAGCAGGCGTCAAAGTCGGCCTCATCTGCAAATCACTCCTTGGCAAAGCCCACACGGTTATGGCCGAAGGCGGCATGGCCGCAGCCATGGCCAACGTCGATGACCGCGATTCATGGAAGGTTCATTTCGCTGACACCATGCGTGGTGGCCAGTACCTCAACAACTGGCGCATGGCACAGCTTCACGCTCAACAGGCTCCCGATCGCGTCCGTGAGCTTGAAGCCTGGGGTGCAGTTTTCGATCGCACACAGGACGGAAAAATTCTCCAGCGAAACTTCGGCGGCCACCGCTATCCGCGACTCGCGCATGTTGGTGATCGCACTGGTCTCGAAATGATCCGCACGCTTCAGGATCACGGTGTCCATCAGGGCATCGATGTCCATATGGAAGTCACCGTCATCACGCTCTTCAAAGATGGTCAGCGTGTTTGTGGCGCACTGGCCTATGACCGTGAGCGTGGTCGCTTCCGTGTCTTCCGCGCAGCCGCAGTGGTGCTCGCCACCGGCGGCATTGGCCGTGCCTTCAAGATCACCTCCAACTCATGGGAATACACCGGCGACGGGCATTCGCTCGCCTACAACGCCGGCGCTGACCTGGTGGACATGGAATTCGTTCAGTTTCACCCCACCGGAATGGTCTGGCCGCCCTCTGTGCGCGGAATTCTCGTCACCGAAGGTGTGCGTGGCGAAGGCGGACGCTTGCTCAACAACAAGGGCGAGCGATTCATGTTCAACGACATTCCCGAACTGTACAAAAACCAGGTCGCCAAGGATGCCGAAGAAGGCTGGCGCTACGTGCTCGGCGATAAGAACGCCAACCGCCCGCCGGAGCTTCTCACTCGCGATCACGTCGCTCGTTGCATCAACCGTGAAGTCAAGGCCGGTAGGGGCAGTCCGCATGGCGGCGTGTTCCTCGATATCGCTTGGATCAAGGAAAAGCTCGGTGCAAAGTCCCAGGAGCACATCAAGAAAAAGCTCCCCAGCATGTACCACCAGTTCATCACGCTGGCGGGTGTGGACATCACCAAGGAACCAATGGAAGTCGGCCCCACAACCCACTACGTTATGGGTGGCGTTCGTGTGGATGGCGAGACTCAGATGTCCACGGTCCCCGGACTTTTCGCAGCCGGTGAAGTCGCTGGCGGTCTGCACGGAGCCAATCGTCTCGGCGGAAATTCGCTCAGCGATCTCGTCGTCTTCGGCAAGCTCGCCGGTGAGCATGCCGCAAAATTCGCTCGCTCAAATCCCGCTCCCGCTATTCCGCAATCGCAGGTCGCCGATGCCGCCAAAGCCTCGCTCGCGCCCTTCGATCGTGCCGGCCAACCCAACGCTGAAAATCCCTACCTCATTCAGCAGGATCTTCAGAACACCATGCAGGATCTTGTCGGCATCGTCCGTGTGGAATCCGAAATGACTCGCGCGCTCGATGAAATCGCCAAGTACCGCGATCGCGCTGCTCACGCAGCCGTAGAAGGTCACCGCGAGTACAATCCCGGTTGGCACACCGCCATTGATCTCAGCAACCTTCT
>DASZQE010000071.1:0-9359 GCA_035550175.1 Phycisphaerales bacterium
GCATCAAGCGTCTGGCCCGCGACATATTCCATGGCGTAGAAGTAGCGCTGCTCGGTGAGACCGGATTCATAGATGGTGACGATGCCGGGATGCTGGATTGATGCCGCGAGATTGATCTCACGCTCGAAACGCTGCCGCTGCTCTTCGGAAGCGGACAATCCTGACAGCAGGACCTTCACCGCAACGGTGCGCTTGGTGGACTTTTGAATGGCCTTGTACACCACGCCTTGCCCGCCGCGATGGATTTCATGCAGGATTTCGTAATCCTTGAGACTTGAGAGAAATGCATCAGCAAGGGGATTGAACGGGGTGAGCCTCTCCGGCGCATAGCCATCGGATGCGTGCGTGGAGTCGGCGAGCGGGTCAGCGGCATTGGGACTCAGCGCGCGAATTCGAATCCGGCAGGATTCGCAGGCTGCAAGGTGATCTGCGATCTCCAAGGGGCGAGGCGATTCGCCCAGAAGAAATTGTCGGAGGTCATCCTGTGATGGGCAGGGAATCATGTTGTTGACGCACGAAGAACTCGGAAGTGGTCATAAGGATAGGCAAATCCGAGGTTGCGCGCGGCACACGATCAGATCAAACGGCGCTGAAGATTCGTTTGAGTTCGACTTGCAAGCGGTCAAAAACGACCTCGGCGGCCGGCGAGGCGTTCATGACGAGGTATTCGCCGAGCAGCCGAGCCTGGGCCTGTGCGAGAAAACCCTGACGGACGCGAGCGTGATATTCGCGACCCTTGCGCTCCATGCGATCACCACCGGCGGATGCTGTGCTGGAATGTCTGGCGGTCATTCGCTGTTCGGAGACGTCTTCGGGCACATCAAAGAGCACCGTCAGGTGCGGCCAGATCGATCCAACCGCGACTCGACCCACAGCAAGAATTTCCTCCGGGCTCATGCCGCCGGCAGTTCCCTGATAGGCCAGTGTCGAGGAGATGAATCGGTCCGCAAGCACGAGTTCGCGTCGCCCAAGAGCTGGTCGGATGAGCTGTTCGATCAACTGGGCACGAGACGCCATGTACAGCATCATTTCGCAACGCAGCGACATTTCCGTGTTTGCAGGGTCAAGCAGCACCTTGCGAATCTGTTCACCGATGTGCGTGCCGCCGGGCTCACGGACTTCGCAGACCTTCAGCCCCGACGACCTGCAGAACTCGGCAAACCGTGAAAATTGGGTGGACTTGCCGGAGCCATCGGGACCGTCGAACACGAGAAACTTTCCCTGAAGCTGGTGGGGCCATTGCATTCGGGCATGATGGCGGGAAGCCGGATGATCGGCAAATGCCGCGTTTGACTCGCAGTTCAGTCGGATGTCGGAGTAGGATTTGAGTCACATGCGATTGGACGTGAAGGACATGCAGCGGCGGTACGTGGGGCGCGTGGAGGTTGATGAACAGCAGCGGCCGACGATCGTGACCACCGTTGACAGCGGGAAGGAAGTGTTTCTGAATTGGGACGCGGTGCTTGATGATGCAGGCCAGGTGCGAAAATGCGTGGTCTGCGGGTGCAGCGAACTTTATGAGGACAAAGCATTTCCGCAGATCACGGGGATCGTCGTCGTGCTGGCGTTCGTGGGTGCCGTCATCGGCATTCTGCAGCTTGCGACCAATCTTCCGATTCTGATTTCGATGGGAGTGGTGCTTGTGCTCGACATTGCGATTCTGTTCCTGTCCCGGCGGAGGCTCGTGTGCTATGTATGCGGCACGACCTATTCACGGGCGCCGATTGCACGGTATCACCGGCGATGGGAAAGAACCGTCGCGGAGCGATATGCCAGGGCGCGAATGGCGGAAGCGGGAATCGGAACGATGAGTGACATGAACGCAAAACGGGAAGAACCGCGCAGTGCGGCGTGGGGATCAATGCTCAACATGCTGAGAAGGAAACCGACATCATGAGTGCGCAGTCTGGTGTGCGAACGCTCGTGCTGGTCGGCGGCGGAGGACACGCTGCGGTGGTCGCGGATGCCGCAAGAACTTCAGGATGGACTGTGTTGGGCTATATGGACGATTCGGAGGCGGGTGAGGCCATGGCCCGGATTGCGGGGATGAAGCGTTTGGGCGCGGTCGCTGAACTCGAGCGTGTGCTGAGCGAGCATGCAGGCGCCTCGGCTCATGCGGCAGTGGGGGACAATGACGTGCGGAGGAAATTCGCAGAGCGAGCGGGAGCGAAGATTGCGGAGCCGATTGTGCATCCTGCAGCGGTGGTTTCAGATTCCGCATCGCTCAGCAGAGGGAGTTTTGTCGGCGCCACCGCGGTTGTTCAGGCGCGAGCGGTGATCGGCAGGGGCGTGATCATCAACACCGGCGCGATCATCGAACACGATTGCCGGATCGGTGACTGGTCGCACATCGCACCCAGCGCGGTGTTGACCGGCGGCGTGGTCGTTGGTGCGGGAGCCATGGTGGGAACCGGCGCGCGTGTGATTCCGCAGAAGAGCATCGGCGAAAGGGCGATTGTGGGCGCGGGCGCGTGCGTGATTGATGACGTGCCCTCTCACGCAACAGTGGTGGGGGTGCCGGCGAGAATCGTGGTTTGATCAGAATGAATTAGAAGCTGCCGCTGGCCGCCCAGTACAAGACGAACGACACAAGACACAGAAGCAGGAACACGCCGACCGTGAGGCCTGCGAGCGAGAGGGCGTCCTTGGGCGAAATTGTGAAGAGCAGAATGCTGAGCGCAACAAAGATTGCGAACTGCACGGGCAGTTCCGCCAGGTTTTCGTAAGAGCTGTTCAGGTTGATGAATGTCGCCAATTGCATGGCGGCCACGACGGCTGACAGACGTGCGAGCGCGAGCTTCATGTCGCCGAACGTCTTTTGCAGGATTCCAGCAAGCACGTAGAGCGCGACCAATCCGCAGCCGACCCAGATACCGGAGATTGCAAGGTAGCGCAGCAATTCCGTGAAGCGAACAAGCACTGGAACGGTGGGGTTGTCTTTTGTGGGTTCAAAGGCGGGAAAGAGACCGACCGATCCTGCGAGATACCCGACGAGAAGCGCCGCGATGCAGATGCCAGCAATCGCCTCAGCAAGCCAGAGTCCGCCGCGGCCTTCCCGGACAAGAATGGATTCCGGCGGAGGAATCTCATCATGATCATGCTCTTCGTGCTCTTCCGCCTTGCCGACAGTGGTCTTCACAACTTTGTTTGATTTCAGATCAAAGCCGCAGCGGAGACAGAGCAAGGTGTCCTTGCCGCGCATGGGGGCACCGCAGTTGGGGCAGACATCGAGTGAAGATGGTGAAGGCGGACCGGAGCCGGGTTCGCCGCTCGAATCCGCACCGGAGGCATTCTGATCGATGGATTCATTCGATTCAGGCTTCTGGTTTTCAATGCCGTAGTATTTTTCGTTTTCATCGCTCATACGTGCAGGTATCCAGAGGGTATCTTACGGCAGGTGGGGAATGAAATGCATTCGGCATGTGTTTCAAAGGCGATTCAAGAGAGGGTTGGGTGTCAATTTCAAGGGAAAGAAAGGGTGTGCAAATGAAAGAGCGATTGATCAGGACGGTATTAGCGGCGGGAATTGTCAGCGTTGGCGTGACGGCCATGTCCGCATGGACCGCAGCACAGGACAAGTCGACGAAACCTGCGGTTGCCGCTCCATCCGCGAAGGAAGAAAGCGGGCCGATTGTGTTTGAAGTTGATCCCGTGCATTCCGCGGCATTATTCAAGATCCGGCACATGGAGGTCAGCAACTTCCACGGCGGGTTCAAGATGATCAAGGGGACTGCCCTCATTGATCCGGCGGATCTCAGCACCGCGAAGTTCGATGTGCAGGTGCCGATCACCAGCGTGGACACCAAGGCACAGCCGCTCACCGAGCATCTGCAGAGCGATGAATTCTTCGACGCAGTGAAGTACCCCGTGATGAGCTTCAAATCCACAGGCGTGAAAGTGAAGGACAAGAACACGCTTGAAGTCACCGGCGATTTCTCGCTGCATGGCGTCACCAAGAGCATCACGGTGAACATGGACGTGATTGCCATCAAGAACACGCAGTTCATGGGCCTGCGGGCGGGCTTTGAGACGGTGTTTTCCATCAAGCGGAGCGACTACAAAATGGATTACGGCGTGAGCAGCGGCGCGATCGGCGATGAAGTCGAGATCACCGTTGCGCTGGAAATGGGCAAGCCGGAGCCGGAACATCAGGAGTAATTCACTCCAGCACAGCCAAGTGGATATAAGAAACCGAGACGCAGGTCTCGGTTTTTCTTGCGCTATTGGCTGCAGCGGGAAAAGATCAGATTTTCTTCACGCCGCGCCCGGGTTTTTCGCGGGGGTCAATCGGGCGGTCCTTGCGTGCGCGCCCGGGGCGCAGGCGCTTGCCGGTCAGCAGGGGCATTTCTCTGCGCACCTTCTTTTTCTTGTTGAGGGTGCGAATCTGTCGGGGGGCATCCGGAGCTGTGCCGACGTGTTCGCGTTCATCTCTGCGTCGCGATCTCCGTTGAAGAGATTCAGAAGATGGTCCAGGTTTCGGTGCGTTGGCGTGTTCACGCGGCGCTGTAAATCTATCCGCGGGCAAATCGAGTGAAAACATTCGTGAAATGGCGACCCATCGCGGCTGTTGCTCAGGGCTCAGCAATGAAACGGCACGTCCCGTGCCGCCGCCATGTCCGGCTCTGCCCACGCGATGCAGGAAATCTTCGGGATTGACCGGCAGGTCGTAATTGATGACGAATGTAACGGCGGGAATGTGAAGGCCGCGTGCCGCAACGTCCGAGCAGACGATGACATCGGCAGCACCGCGCGACAGGTCCTTCAATGCCTGCTCGCGTTGCGTCTGTGATCGGTCGCCGTGCAGGCTCGCAGCGAGAATCCCCGCACTTTTGAGTTGTGCAGCGACCCATCCGACGCGCCGCTTGGTCGCACAGAAGATGAGGATGCCGTTACGCACGCCTTGCGATCGCGCGTCATTCAGCACATTGGTGAGGCATGCGAGCTTGTCATCTTCATTGACTTCCACCAACTTCTGCGACAGGTTCGGTCCTGCCACATGAACACGACCGCCCTCCACGCGAACAGGATCATTGAGATGTTCACGCGCAAGCTCTTCCACCTCGGACGGAAAGGTGGCGGTGAACATCAAGGTCTGGCAGGGGCGGGAGACACGCTGCATCAGCCATTGAATCTGCGGCAGAAAGCCCATGTCGAGGAGGCGGTCAGCTTCATCAAGCACCAGATGGCGCACATACGCCAGGCTGATCGCCAGTTTCTCGACCAGTTCGCGCACGCGGGCCGGAGTTCCGATAAGCACATCCACGCCTTTGCTCAACGAAGCGATCTGACGAGCGAGCGAAGCCTGGCCGTATACGCAATCGGTTCGCAGCGATGTCCCAGCGCATAGAGACGCTGTTTCGTCTGCGACTTGTTGAGCCAGTTCACGAGTCGGACAGATGATCAGCGCTCGAAGCCGCGAAGCATGCCCAGATTGCCTGCGTCCCTTTTCAATGAGGAGATGGGCAAGCGGCGCGGCAAAGGCGGCGGTTTTTCCCATGCCTGTCTCAGCAAGCCCGAGCACATCGCGACCCTTGAGAATGTGTGGAATTGCACGGAACTGAATTTCGCGCGGCGCGTGATAACCCATCTGATTCGCGTTGCGGACAACGAGAGCATTCAGTGCCAACTCGGAAAATGATTGCGCGTGTTGGGGCATGTGGGAAAGGATCGAAGGGTTGCCTGTTTTGTGAGCACAGGATAGGCCGTTGGCGGAAAAATAAAAATGATCCGGATGGAATTGACTCCGCGCGGACAGAGTCTACATTTGTGATTGAACAATCATGACTCGGCACACACGTCAGCTTCACACGTTCTTCAACAAGTTCCGCTATCAATGGGACATGGGTTGATATCGCGTGCACAATGAGTGTCTCGCGTTCAACCCTGTCGAAATGGCAGGGTTTTTCCTTTCACAGGAGGGTCGCTCGTCTCGATTTCCTGAATCCCCGAAAGCGCTTTTGCGAATGACTTCATGAGAGCCGTATGACCAGGCTCCCCGCAGACACCAGAACGGCATGAAACTTGCCGCAATGAAGAGTGAAGGTTTCCACAAGGGCGCGCCAACGAGGTTCGGTCAAATCTGGTGCGAGCGCCCACGGAGGTGCGGTCAATGAACCCAATCATCTCCAATCCGTTTTTCAAAGATTCATCCAGCGGTCAGTCCGCTGCGGTCGGCACCATGCGTGCGCTCCGGTCCGAGTTTCGCGCTCGTGAGGAACATGGCGCCTTCCTGCAGATTTCCCCGATGCGTGCTGCACATGTGTTTGAAGCGATCCGTCGGCTTGAAGAGGGTTCTGCATTCACGCTGGTGACCAGCCCGATGATGGTCACTGATGATTCGAAATCAGCCGTTCCCACAGAGGCGGTTTTGTCTCGCCTGGGCATTGCGCCCATTGAGCGCGTGAATGAAGATGCGATCGTGCTGGACGATGCAGACTTGATGAAACTGATCGTGACCGTTCCGATGGAGGAGTTGCAGGCCGTTCGCGTGCAAGGGCCGGTCGAAGTCCGCGATGCGAAGGCGATGGTTGCGGCCATCGCAGCCGGTGTTTCTCCGTTGTCTGTCGAAATGCGCGCCACCAGCTCGATCATTGTGCATAACAACGAGGATGTTTCGCTGGAATGCACAACTCGGCAGCCCGCGCTGGCGGTTGTGAGCGAAGACCTGCGGCATTACCTGTCCGCGCTGACCGGCACTCCGGCCGCCAAAATCTCGCCGGTTCCACTGTGGCAGATTGATCGCATGGTGTCGTTGACCGGCCGGATGATGGTTCGCCCGATCGAATCGCAATCGTTCAGCACATTCATCGACATCGGGGTGAACACCTCGGAAACCAGCGAGGAGCGACCCGCGGATCGCTGCCTGATCTACGATCTGCCGAGCAATTCCTGGCACGACGAAGCGTAAGTCATTTCCGCTGAATGCTTCAGGCCATGTTGACGATGGGTGCGTGAGTTCCCGCGTACCCGGATCGCGTATACCTTGAACACATGATCAGTCGTCTGGGTCTGGCGATCAGCCGTATTTTCCGTGCCACCGCACCGGACCCGTTTGTCATTGCCATCGCCCTCACCCTGTTTACCGCGCTTCTGGCGGTGCTGTGCGGGACGGCCTATCACGATCTCGCGGTCTCGGATCGATTGATCGCGATCCTTGACGTCTGGCGATTCAACGATGCTGTTCCCGCAGGCGATCGTCTGGGCATCTGGAAACTGCTTGAGTTCACCATGCAGATGTGCCTGGTGCTTGTGACGGGCAGCGCGCTGGCATGCGCTCCGCCGATCCGCGTGCTGATTCGTTCTGCTGCTTCACTTCCCAAGTCGACCGCATCAGCCGCAGCCATGATCGGATTTGTCGCTTGCGCGTGCGCGCTCGTGAACTGGGGTTTGGGTCTCATCGTCGGTGCGCACCTGGCGCGTGAAGTCGGCAGGTCGATGAAATCCCGCGGCATTCCCTGCCACTATCCGCTTCTGTGCGCAGCGGGATACACCGGCCTGATGGTCTGGCATGGCGGGCTTTCCGGCTCCGCACCGCTCAGCATGACCACCGCTGCGGGTGCAGCGAAAGTTCTGCCGGCGGAATACGCGCAGCAACTCGGAGAGCAAGGCGTGCCGCTTTCACACACACTGTTCTCCCCGATGAACATCGTGATTTCTCTCGGGTTGCTCGTGCTCACTCCCGTGCTGCTCGCGATGCTTGCACCCAGAAAAACCGAGCAGGTGCAACTTCCGCCGGATGATTTGGATCTCTTTCAGACATCCACTTCCGAATCTGCGCGGACGCTTCCGGATCGCCTGGATCGGTCGCCGATCGTTGTCTGGATTCTCGCCATCGCACTCGCGCTCGGACTCACGCGGTTTGCACGCTCCAGCGGGTGGGAAAGAATCGGACTGAATGAAGTGAATGCCGCCATGCTCGCGCTCGGGCTGGTGATGCACGGCTCACCCATCCAGTACATGCGTGCGGCGGAAGAGGGCGCACGCGGGTGTGCGGGCATCATCATTCAGTTTCCGCTGTACGCAGGCATCATGGCGATGATGCAGGGGTCCGGCCTTGTTCAGTCGATCGCACAATCCATGACGCAGCACAGTTCCGCTCATTCGCTGCCGGTGCTCACGTTTCTTTCCGCAGGCGTCATCAATCTCTTTATTCCCTCCGGGGGCGGGCAGTGGGCGGTGCAGGGGCCGTTGGCGCTGACTTCAGGTTTGCAGCTCGGCGTGGAGCCGGGAAAAATGATCATGTCTGTAGCGTATGGCGATCAGCTCACCAATATGCTTCAGCCGTTCTGGGCATTGCCGTTGCTCGCCATCACCGGCGTAAAAGCCCGCGACATTGTCGGCTACACCGCAGTGGTCATGGTGGTGTGCGGGGCGTGGATCGCGTTGGGTTTGTGGATGTTCTGATCCGGGATCTGCCCATGATTAATTCCGAGTCACAGATCGTGCAAATTTCTCAGGATGGGGCAGTCACGCGCATCACGTTGAATGATCCGCAGAAGCGCAACGCGCTTTCGCTGGCGATGTTTGATGCGCTTGATGCGGCACTGGCCGAAGCATCGCAGGATGATTCATGCTCAGTCATCGTGCTGCGGGGCAACGGCCCGGCGTTCTGTGCGGGATTCGACCTGCCCGCAGCAATCGTTGATGAATCACTGCTCGCAATATTGATTCTTCGCCTGGCTTCGCTGCTCAAAGCGATCCGTCGTGCGCCGCAGGTCACAGTGGCGACGGTTCATGGCGCGGCCATCGCAGGCGGCTGTGCGATTGTCTCGGCGTGTGATTTCGCCATCGCACACCCGAATGCCAAACTCGGCTACCCGGTGCATCCGATCGGGCTTTCGCCGGCGGTCACGATTCCCACGCTCGAAACCAAGATCGGTCCCGGCGCAGCCCGCGCTCTGACAAGTTCCGGCGAAATTCTCGACGCATCCGCCGCTCGTCAAATTGGTTTGATCACACACGTGGCAACGTCGGCGGACGGGTATGAATCAGAATGTGCTGCGTTCGTGCAGGCCTTTGCAGGGAAGCCTCCATATGCGCTGCGCGTGACCAAGAACTGGATGAATCAATTGGACGGCTCGCTTGATGACGCCCGATACGATCGTCCCGCAGAGGATTCCGCAGCAGCAACGCAGTCACAGGAAGCTCGCGATTTGCTCCGCGCGTTCTGGAAGGCTCGCACTGCTGCGCGATGATGCAGGATTGGCATCTTTTCAGACCGATCAGAACGGCGCTTGCGGTTTGGGGGGATTCTTCCGTCCCGGTTCAAGTTGAATGTCCGCATCGGCTGTCTGCGGCAATTTTCGCACTTCCTTCGCTTTTTCCGCGCTCATCTCGGCACGGGCCATGTTCACTCGTTC
>DASZQE010000072.1:0-4942 GCA_035550175.1 Phycisphaerales bacterium
ATGTCCCCAGCTTCAGACTCTGTGCCGGCGTCACCTTCACAGGTTTCTTGCACGTTGGGCACAACACCCGCACCAACCGCTGCGCAATGATCAGATTCAGCGCATTCGCCACCAGAAACGCTTCCACGCCCAGATCAAGCAACCTGAAAATCGCCCCGATCGAATCTTTCGCGTGTACCGTCGTGTACACCAGGTGCCCCGTCATCGCCGCCTGCATCGCCACCGTCGCCGTCTCAATGTCCCGTATTTCTCCCACGAAGATCACGTCCGGATCCTGCCGCAGCACGGACCGCAGAATCGTCGCAAACGTGTTCCCCGATTTGTGGTCAATCGGAATTTGCGTGCACCCCTCCAGGTAATACTCCACCGGGTCTTCAATCGTGATCGCGTTCCGCGTGTTCACGTCGATTTCGCGCAAGCACGAGTACAGCGTGGTCGTCTTTCCCGATCCCGTCGGGCCGCACGCAAGCAAAAGTCCCGCATCTTTCGTCGCGATCGTCCGCAGCTTCTCGTACATCCACGAATTCAGCCCCAGCTCGTGCAGCCGCGAAGGCGCATTCGCCGAATCCAGCACGCGAACCACCAGCTTCTGCCCGTGGACCGAAGGCGTCATCGAAACGCGGTAATCCACCCGCCGTCCCTTCACGTTCACCGAAAAATGCCCGTCCTGCACGATGTTCTTCTGCGTCGTGTCAATCTGGCACAGGATTTTCACCACCCCCAGAATCCTCTTGAACAGCGCGGTCGTCAGATCCACCGCAGCAATCATGTACCCGTCAACGCGCAACCGGATCGTCGCTTTGTCCACCCGCGGCTCCATGTGCAAATCCGTCGCCCGCGCCCTGAAGCACGCCAGCAGCAGCAGTCGGAACGTCCGTATCGATTCGCCTGCTTCTCCCTCCGCGCCCGATTCAAGTCCCGCCGATTCAGCTTGGTGGATTGTCACGCCCCGCATGTCCACCAGCGCAATGTCATTCTCATCAAACGGCTTCTCCGGCGCCGAATCAATGATCTCGCGCAGCTTCACCTCATACGAAGTCTGCACGTTCGCCAGGTCATCGCCGAAATCCAGGTCCACCGTGCGCTGCCGCGCAAAGGCCAGCGGATCTTCCGCCGGCGCATTCGCCTTGAAGTCTGGCGTCTTCGATCTTCTCCGTGAATTCTGCTGCTCCGGATCGATGAAATGAATCTCCGTCGAACCGATGCGCACCACATCCCCTGTGTCCAGCTCGACCACGTGCGCCTTCTCGTTGTTCACGCGCGTCCCGTTTGACGAATTCAAGTCACGCACCCGGAACCCGCCCTCCATCGGCTCAATCACGCAGTGATGCCGCGACGCCTTCTCGTCATTGATCACAAGGTCATTGTCCGGCAACCGCCCGATTTTCAGCGGATTCATCCCGAGTTCAATGCGCGTCTGTCCGGTGGGGGATTTGACTTCAAGAAATGGCATGGGTGGTGACAGTGAAAGTTCGGCCGGAAATCCCTTGCATTCAGATATGCGAAGTACGATCGATTCTAGCTGAGCATTGCCAAAAAATGGCCAGAAAGTTGGAAACGAGATTTTCCAGCCGTCTCAGAACATCGGACAGGCCGTGGAAACCCGTGCGAAACACGATTCAAAAAGCTATTCTGCGGGCCGCATTCTGTCGAAGTGATGCTCAACAGCCATGACGCAATACCCGCAGTATCCCCCTCATGTGCCGCAGCCTGTGATGCCTCAGCAGGAGCTTGAAGGCGCGACGGCAAGTCTGGTGCTCGGCATCATCACAATCGTCTTCAATGTCCCCATCATCGGCTTGATCTTGGCCCTGATCGGCTTTTCAAAAGCCAAGGCCGCGAAGCAAAAGGCGACCATGCACCCCGGCTTGTACAGCAACGCAGGCATCGCCGAAGCCGGCTACGTGATCTGCATCATCGGCATTGTCTTTGGCTCTGCAAGCTCACTTTTCTGCTGTGCATACGTCGGCTTTTTCGGCGTCATGATGGCCATCAGTGCAGGGGCCGCTGCAGGCCATTGATGGTTTGTGGCTACAGTTCCCTCTGTAGGGCGACTTTGGGACAATCATTGAGAGCGCATGTCATGGCTGTAGATCGAGTGGAACGCCGACTGCGCCGTGTAACTGGGGCCCTTGATCGCGCTGGACTCAAGTACGCGGTCATTGGCGGAAATGCAGTCGCAGCGTGGGTCGGCAGGGTTGATCACGCAGAGTATTCGACAGACTCTTCCGGAATTGTTGCGAGTTCGCCTTGAAAAAGTGGAGCGGACTGTCGAGGAATGAAACGCCTCACACCCCCAGCAGCAATCGCTCCGGGCTCTCAATGGCCTGCTTGATCTGCACCAGGAAACTCACCGCCTCCGACCCGTCAATGATTCGGTGATCGTACGAAAGCGCCAGGTACATCATCGGCCGCAGCACAATCTGCCCCGGATTCCTCGGGTCCTCAACCGGCCGGTTCTTGATCGCGTGCAGCCCCAGAATCGCCGATTGCGGCGGATTCAGAATCGGCGTGGAATTCAGCGAGCCGTACACGCCTCCATTGGAAATCGTGAATGTGCCGCCCGTCATGTCCTCGATCGATAGCTTGCCGTCTCGCGCCCGCACCGCAAGGTCCTTGATCGCCAGCTCAATCTGCGCGAACGACATCAATTCCGCGTTGCGGACGATCGGTACCACCAGTCCCTTCGGTGTGCCGACAGCCACCGATAGATCAACAAAATCGTGATACTCGATCTCGTCACCCACGATGAATGCGTTCACCCGTGGGAATTTCTGCAGCGCGGACACCGCTGCCTTCGCGAAAAACGACATGAACCCCAGCCCGATGCCGTGCGCCTTCTCAAAAGATTCCTTGTACAGCGAACGCAGCCGCATCACCTCCGTCATGTCCGCTTCGTTGAACGTGGTCAGCATCGCAGCCGTGTGCTGCGCCTCGACAAGTCGCTGCGCGATGCGTTGACGCAGTTTGGTCATCTTCTCTCGTCGCACGCCTCGTGCCCCCGATGAAGGCGCAATCGCCGCAAGCGGAGCCTTCACAGGCGTGTTCGCCCGCTCAATGCTCGTTGATGAAGTATGCGCCAGCACATCCGATTTCGTTACGCGACCCGAAGGCCCCGTGCCCGAAATCTTCGCAAGGTTGACCCCCATGTCCGCCGCGATTTTCCGCGCAACCGAAGTCGCCCGTGATGAATCCTGAGATGCCCCTGAATTCGCCGTCGCCACTTCCACGGTCGTTGCCGCCGGCCGAATCGGCTGGGCAACACTCACCGTCTTCGCCTGACGCGCCGGTGCATTGTCTGCACTTGCTTTTGCTGTTCCCGCTCCGTCACCGCCCGCAGGTTTCGCGGCCGATGTGTCCACCGTCCCCACAACCGCGCCCACCTTCGATTCCGTGCCCGATGGCACCGTGACATTCAGCAGCCCCGACTCCGGAGCCAGAAGCTCCAGCGTCACTTTGTCGGATTCGATTTCAACCAGCATGTCATCCTTGTTCACCCAGTCTCCGGTGTTCTTGCGCCATTGGCCGAGTGTGACTTCCGTGATCGATTCGCCGGGAGAAGGAATGGTGATATTGACGGGCATGGTTCGTGATCTGGTGTGATGTGGTGAGTGCTCGGATTCTCGTGAACGGTTTGCGTTGCAGTGTAACGCGCTATTTCTTGTGGGCAGGTTGCAGCTGCGCACGGGCATCACTCGGCCCCTTGCCTCGCTGCGGCGCTCCGCCTTGTGCTGTCGCCGCTTTGTCAGCAGGTTTTGTTGCGCCCTGGCTCGTGCTCGCTTCAGCGGGTGCAGATCCATGCGGCAGGCCGATCGCCGCCACCATGATCTTCTGCTGCTCCTGCTTGTGCATCTTCTCCGATGCCACCGCAGGCGATGCCTTCGGGTCACGCCCCACGTATTCCAGTGCAACGTCCAGCCGCTCTTTGAAGCAGATGCTCACGTGTCGGTACGCTCCCATGTTGCGCGGCTCTTCCTGCACGTACACCAGCCGCGCGTTCTCCGGATACCTCGCCAGCACGCGCTCAAGCTCCGCTTCCGGGAATGGATAAAGCTGCTCGATGCGAACCAGCGCCACGTCAGTTCTGCCGACCGATTCGCGGTACTCCAGCATGTCGTAATACACCTTGCCCGAGCAGAAATTGATCTGCGTCACGCGCGAGGGATCAGCAATCGAAGTGTCATCAAGCACCCATTGGAAAGTGCCGTGCGTCAGGTCCTGCACGCTGCTCACACATCGCGGGTTTCGCAGCAGGCTCTTCGGTGTCATCACGATCAGCGGCTTTCTGAAATTCCGCTTCATCTGCCTTCGGAGCATGTGGAACATCTGAGCCGGCGTGGTTGGATACACAACTTCCATGTTGTGGTCCGCACAAAGCTGCAGGAATCGCTCAAGCCGTGCGGAGGAATGCTCGGGGCCTGCGCCCTCATACCCATGCGGAAGAAGCAGCGTCAGTCCTGAGTGTCGCTGCCATTTGGCTTCTGCCGAAGCAAGGAACTGGTCGATGATCACCTGCGCGCCGTTGCAGAAGTCGCCGAACTGCGCCTCCCACAGAATCAGCATCTTCGGATCAGCCAGCGAATATCCGTATTCAAATCCCACGCATGCCGATTCCGTCAACGGCGAATTGTGGACGCAGAATTTCGATTGCACCGCATCAAGATGATTCAGCGCGATGTACGGATCGCCCGTCACCTGGTCGAACACAACCGCATGTCGATGCGAAAAAGTCCCTCGCTCCACGTCCTGTCCCGTCAGACGAACCGCGTGGTTTTCAAGCAGCAGCGTCCCGTACGCGAACAATTCTCCGATCGACCAGTCCAGCGGTTTGTTCTGGTCGATGCACGTTCTGCGATACTCCAGCGTCTTCTCAAGCTTCTTATGCAGGTTGAATCCTGCCGGAACATTCCCCAGCGCCCTCGCCACGCTGCGCAGCTCTTCC
>DASZQE010000073.1:0-6928 GCA_035550175.1 Phycisphaerales bacterium
TTGTCCCCACTGATCCTGCCATGCTTGAGCGTCTTCGCTGAGCGGAGCCTGATTTTCAGTTACGTCGTCCTGATCCTCAGTCATCGTGTTGTCAACAGCATCGGGTGAACCGACGGAGCCGGCAGGCTGATCAAGGGAACCGGTTTCAAGATCAGATGATGAAGGATGCTGCGCAATAGCGTTGGGATCAAGCACCCATGTAGTCAGGTCGTCGATATTCACCGTACCGTCGCCATTGAGATCGTAATTGGAATCGTTTGAACCCCATGTTCGATCAAACCCGGCGCGAGTAAGTTGCACGGGCGATGGTGAAGCAGGCGTTGCGGAGTCTGTATCCGCATTTCCGACCGTGTCGGTATCGCCTGCGCCCGTGCCGGAGACTTCGTGCATGAGATCAGCGATCCACTGAGAAATGTCGTTAATGTCGACATTCCCGTCGGCGTTAAGATCGTAGGTCGGGTCGTTGGTGCCCCAGGATTTCTGGAATCCTTCCAGGGAGAGCGGGTTATTCGCAGTGGTGGTGTTAGTGTCGTCAGTTGCGGGTGTCGTGGACTGAGCCGATGACGCAGCGTTGGATGCCGGGATGATGAGATTCTGCGGCGAGCGGACCTTTGCACGCAGGCCGAGGAGCGAAGCGGTTGCAGAGGAAGCAATGTTGCCGACGTTCATGATCGACTCCTTCTTCAGGATCAAAAAAGCCTGAACAAGGAGCGAGAGGCAAAGCGGATGCCGATGTTATTGATGAATGGATGCGGGGATTATCGGAAGGGTGCGCGAGAATTGCGTAATGCGGCGGAGGAAATTGCGCAGAGCGAGGCAGGAATGGCGCGTCGATCGGCACTGAATGAATTGAGAGCTCATTCGACACGTGCGCCTTTGCAAGAGTTCATTTGAAGGGACACTTCGGTTGTGAAGATGATTCGCCGAGTCTTGCCGACCCTCGCATCCGTTCGAGGGTCGGCGTAGTCGCGGCGAATTTCGCGCGGCGCAGGCGCGCGAATGATTGAAGCTCAATCAGGCAGCGACGTCCACAAGGCTGCCGGACTGCTGAGCGTTCTGGGCACGCTGGGCCTCAAGCGCATCATTGAATTTCTGAACATCGACACCGTTGCTGGTGAGGATGTCATCAATGGCTGACTTGACGGACGCATGGTTGCCACCCTGAGTTCTGACCTGACTCAGCGCGGACGTGATCTGGCTGAGGATGTCGGGAACCTTGCCGCTGTCAACGCCAACGGCATTGAGCGCGAATTCGAACTGGGACTGCAACTGTGCGGCGAAATTCGCGCCGCTGGGAGCAGCCTGACGAGGACCCTTATGATGATGTGCATCGAGGGCCTTGCGGAAGGCCTGCACATCCACGCCATTGTCATTGAGGACGCCATCGATTGCGGATTTGACCGCATTGCGATCACCCCCGCTGCTGCGAACCTTGCTGGCGGCATCATCAATCTGCTGCATGATGTCGGGGATTTTGGAACTGTCGACACCCGCGGATTCAAGGGCGGATTGAAAGCGGGCTTTCATACGATCAGCGAAACTCTGGGTGCTCTGCGTCGCGTCGCCTCTCTGCAATTGCTGCAGAAACGAGGAACCGCTGCACGAGCCGATACTGCTTAGAGCAGACATACGGACTCCAATCTGGCCGACAAAAGCGCAAAGGCTGCGCAACGCACGCAGCAATGCGTCGGCATATTTGAGATGTAGCAAGCCCCACGCCGGGAGTATCGACGGATTGAAAGGAGGCTTGAATGTGCGGGGGGGCACTTTGAGTTATGAGCAGCACAGAGTGGCATTCGGGCTGCGCTGTGGCACCGGGCACCCGTTACCGTTGCGGGCATCACTGAATTTCGCTCAAGACAGGATTTGAAGATCACGCGAAATGTTGAAGACATGATGTGATTCAGCGCCAGGGCCGCGTAGCGGCCCGGCTATTCATTGATGCGATGTTTACACTCGTGAAGCACGACTCTCGCTCGAAGACTCGCGGCGAGTCGTGGCACCGAAGAGCGTCTCTGAAGTCAAATTCAGAAATCAACACACGGTAAAGAGAATACTGAACAACAACTTGAGAAGATCGAGAAGTCTCGTGCGAGAGAAATGCGCGCGTCCGTTCCAATGCGTGCATGCCCTGTCTCCACGGCGACACTGCGACACCCCAACCCCTCTCCCGATGGGAGAGGGGCTTTACGATCACGCGTTATGCCAGGCGCGGCCGTCGCGGGCGAGGAGTTCATCGGCGGAGGCGGGGCCCCATGAGCCGGGCTGATAGTTGCCCTGGATGTTCTTGCGGATCTCCGCGCTCTGCGGGCCGAGGAAAGGCATGACAGCTTCCCATGCGTTTTCGACTTCAAAGCGGTGCTTGAAGAGGGTCTGGTCGCCACGCATAGCGTCGATGATGAGCGGGCCGTAGGCTTCGACGGGCTGGGAGTTGAAGCGCGAGGCGTAGTCGAAATCCATGGTGACGGAGCCGAGCTTCATGCCCTGGCCGGGGACTTTGCCTTCAAAGCGGAGGTGGACGCCTTCCTTGGGCGCGATCTCCATGATGATCTGATTGGGCGGGCGCGAGGCGAGCGCGGCGCCGTTGCTGAGGGTCTTGAAAAGATCCGCGGGCGGCTGCTTGAACTGGATGACGATTTCGGTGCGCTTGGCAGCGAGGCGCTTGCCGGTGCGAACGTAGAAGGGCGTGCCGGCCCATCGCCAGTTATCGAACCGGAAGGAGAGCGCGGCGAAAGTTTCGGTGGCGGAACCCTTGGGGACTTTGGGGTTGAGGTGATAGGCGGGCTCGGAGGCATCGCCGGCGTACTGGCCGAGCGCGGCGTGAAGGTGAATCTGATCTTTGGGGGTGATCTGAATAGCTTCGACGATCTTGATTTTTTCGTTGCGGATGTTGCGGGCGGTGTAGCTGGTGGGCGGCTCCATGGCGACGAGCGCGAGGACTTGAAGAAGATGCGATTGAATCATGTCGCGGATGGCGCCGGCTTCATCGTAAAAAGCGGCGCGGGAGCCGACGCCGACGGTTTCGGCGGCGGTGATCTGGACGTGATCGATGTAGCGGTGATTCCAGATGGGCTCGAAGATGGTGTTGGCGAAACGGACGACGAGGAGCGATTGGACGAGTTCCTTGGCGAGGTAGTGATCGATGCGGTAGATGGCGTCTTCTTCAAAGACACGGCCGAGGGCGCGATTGAGGGCGGCGGCGGATTCGGTATCGGTGCCGAAGGGTTTTTCGACGATGATGCGCTGCCAGGGGACTTGGCCGTCGCCGAGGCGACACCAGCGTTTGCCTTCCATGACGAGACCGGACTCGTTGATGGCATCGATGATGGGTTCGTAGAGGCTGGGCGCGACGGAGAGATAGAAGAGGATGTTGCCACAGCACTGAAACTGGGCGTTGAGTTCCTCGAAGCGTTTGGTGAGTGCGCGGTAGGAGTCGGCGTCGGTTCCGTTGCCGGGGCAGTAGAAGACGCGTTTGGAGAATTCCTGCCATTTCTTTTCGTCGTAGCCCTTGGCGTGCCCTTTGATCCACGGGGTGAGCTTGGTGCGCCAGTCGGCATCGGACATCGGGGTGCGGCTGACGCCGAGGATGCAGGCGTTTGCGGGAAGCCAACCGGCCTGGGCCATTTCATAGAGCGCGGGAAGAAGTTTGCGTGAGGTGAGATCGCCTGATGCGCCGTAGATGACGATGACGCAGCCTTCGGGCTTGGAGGTGAACATGGAGGGGCATGATCGGTGTGGGTTTGGGGAGTGTCAAACGAGAGATGAACGAGCGTGATGTCTGATCGGGTAGAAAGTTTCCGGAGATTTCGGCCGGATTTCGATCAATAGATTGAGTGGAGGAGCGTAAGTACCTTTGGCGATTGCATCACGGGAGTCCGGGCATGACGATCGGGCGCAGCGAATCTGAGTTGATTCGGATGTATCTGGAAAGCAGGACGGTGGGATGTCCGGCGTGCAATCACAATCTGCGCGGAGCGACGGGAGAGGCGTGTCCGGAGTGCGGGACAGCATTGCGGCTGAATTTGAACGCAGGGATGCGCGGGATCGGGCCGTGGCTGACAGGATTGCTTGCGGTGGCTCTGCCGATGGGCTTCTCGCTGATTTTCGGATTGATCGGCGCGATCGGAGGATGGCGGGCGTGGAAGCTGCAGGGGCAATCGACGTACATCTCGCCTTGGGCGCCGCAGGACTGGAAGACGGTGGGGATATTTGCGGGTGAGGCGGTGGTGTGCGCGATTCTGCTGACGTGGGTGGTGCGGAGGCGAGGGCGGGTGATGGAGCGGCCGAGGATAGAACAGTGGGTGCGGGCGGCGGGATTGGCAGTGTTCATGGCGGTGCTTCAGGTCGGCGTGCTGTATCTGTGGGTAGAGATGCAGATGTGAAAGGAGCGGGCGATGGGTAAGACTGTGAGCCTGGTGCAGAGGATTGAGGTTGCTTCGCCTTGCCCGGCGAAATGGGAGGAGATGGTCGGGGACGAACGTTCTCGCTTCTGCGCGGAGTGCAAGCTGAACGTGTATGACTTCAGCGCGATGACAGAGGAGGAGGGGGAGAAGTTGATTATCGAGAAGGAAGGAAAATTGTGCGGAAGGATTTATCGAAGGGCGGATGGCAAAGTGCTGACGAAGGATTGCCCGGTGGGATGGAGACTGGTGAAGCGGAAGATGGTGATGGCGGGGATTCGAGCTGCAGCGGCGGTGGTGTTTGTATGTGTGGCAGTGGGAAGTGCGGTGGGGATGCTGACGAGCGGTGCTCGCGCGAAACTGTTTCCGAATGGCGCCGTTGGTGTGCGAAACGGGCAGGTGAAATGGAATGCTCCGGCGATCAACGGCTATCAACACACCGTGGAAGCGATGCGGAGGTGGCTGGGGCCGGCGGTTGCGGTGCCGCCACGTGTGCCGCCACCACCGGGAGGATTGATTGTGGCCAATCCTCAGCCACTCACACGTGTTCCGCCTGAAGTGGACATTCCTGAGGGAATTCGCGCGAGGACTTGGCTGAGGGCGAGCGTTACAGGGATTTCGCGCTGGGATGGCAAGGTGAACGTGTGGATTGACGCGGGGGCGAACAGCGGGGTGAAGAAAGACTGGCTGATGAGCATTGAGAATGAGCGCGGATTCAGTGGAATCCTGAAAATCACGCACGTATACGAAACGTCTGCGAGCGGGGAAGTGGTTGTGGAAGAGAAGAGCAGGCCGGTCGATAAGGGATTCAAGGTTTCGACATAGCTAAGCCGGCTTCGTATATATGCGAATGAGTCTCAACGGACGGGGATGAATGAGCCGACTATTGTTGACGCATGACGGCAGGACCGGCGACTGGAGATTTGCGGGAAGAGGCGATGCGGGGTTCGCGGGACACTGCAGCGGATGCTGCGCGCGAAGAGGAGGCGAAGCGAGGGTTTGTTGAGCGGCTGATGGGGCCGGAGTGGCACCTGGCGGTGGGGATTGCGGCGGGGATATTTCTGGCAGCGGGGTATGTGCTTTGGAAATGGGGAACGTGGGGCGCTGCGGAACTTGACGGGTGGCGAAGCGCGGTGGCGAACACGGGCGTGGGGTTGTGCTGGGCGAGCCTGGGGTTGGGGTCGATTCACGGTGTGCGAGCGGCGTGGAAGAGCCTGAAGAAGTTCAAACCTGACATTGATGTGCTGATGGTGGTGGGCGCGTTTTTGTCAGCGGCGATCGGGCATGTTGAGGAGGGCGCGCTGCTGCTGGTGATGTTCACGATTGCGGGCGCGCTGGAGGAACGGGCGCTGGCGCGGACGCGGGACGCGGTGACAAGGCTTTCGAAATTGATGCCGACGAGCGCGCTGAAGCGTGAGCGCGGGGAATGGGTGAGTGTTGAGCCGGAGAGGTTGAGCGCGGGAGACGTGGTGCTGGTGCGGCCGGGGGAACTGGTGCCGGCGGATGGTGTGGTGGAGCAGGGGCGGTCATCGGTGGATCAATCAATGCTGACGGGGGAGAGTTTTCCGCGCACGGTGACGGAGGGAGAGCAGGTGTTCGCGGGGACGGTGAATCACGCAGGCGCGCTGGAGGTGCGGGTGACGAGGCGGGTGGAGGAATCGAGCCTGAAGCGGATTCTGGAACTGGTGACGGAGGCGCACGAGACGCGACGGCCGTTGCAGCGGATGGTGGACCGGCTTTCGACGCCCTACACGCTGGTGGTGATTCTGGGGAGCGCGGCGAGTTTTTTCGTGTTCTGGAAATTGTGGCCGGCGATGGATGCGGTGGATGCGATTTACCGATCGATCACGCTCTTGGTGGTGGCGAGTCCGTGTGCGCTGGTGCTGGCGACGCCGACGGCGACGTTGTGCGGTTTGTCCCGGGCGGCGCGGGCGGGAGTGCTGGTGAAGGGCGGCGATGCGCTGGAGCGATTGGCGCGGGTGGAGCATATTGCACTGGACAAAACCGGCACGCTGACGACGGGGCAGATCGAGGTGAAAGGTGCGCGGATGTTCGGGCGGGTGCGAGAGGAGGAGATGCTCGGGATTGCGCGGAGCGCGGAGGAGCAGAGCACGCATCCGATTGCGCAAGCGATTGTGCGCGAGGCCAAGCGGCGCGGCGCGCAGCGCGTTGCTGTGAAAGAGTTGACGAATGTGGAAGGGAAAGGCGTGGAGGGACTTGCGGATGGCGAGCGCGTGCGGATCGGGACACTGGCGTTCTGCGAAGAGTTGATCGAGGATGCGCAGATACGGGATGTGCGAGCGCAGGTGGAGGGGGCTGGTGAGAATGCGGAAAAAGCTGTGGTGATGGCGTACCGGGGCAGCGCGATGGTGTTCGCGCTGGCGGATGAGGTGCGGGAGCATGCGGATGAACTGGCGGAGCGGTTGCGCGAGGCGGGTGTGAAGAGCGTGACGATGCTGAGCGGTGATTCGCAGGAGATTGCGGAGCACGTGGGAAGTGAACTGGGAATCAGGGATGTGCGCGGCGGA
>DASZQE010000074.1:0-6015 GCA_035550175.1 Phycisphaerales bacterium
TCCCGAAGCACACCGCAAACGCAGGCAACCCGCGCAGCACGTCGAGCAAACCGTCGAATGAATTCGGCACCTCCAGCGAAATCACCAGCAGTGTCACTGCAAACGCAAACGCCGCGTCGCTGAATCCTTCAAGCCGCGAAACTTCCCGCCCGCGATGGCGAAATCCATCAACCATGTCCCCCTCACGATCGACAATGGCTTTCCGCAACATGGCATCAGCCTACCAGATCGACTTGAAGATCAATCGCCAATCCGTCACACCCACACCTGGCAGATCAACGCCGGCTCCTTCAGCTTTCCCGTGAACGTGCCGATCGTGGATGTCACAAACTTCACTTCATACTGCGGATGCGAATCCAGCCATTCGTTGATCAATTGATCCATGTAATTCAGCGCGTCTTCCGTCAGTTTGCAGTGAAACGTCCGCACGTGAATCGCACCGTGCCCCGTCGTGTTCGGTGAGCGCCGCCACTTTTCATCATGCTGCTTTTCCGAACCGAACGGCGTGATCGGCCGTTTCGCAAATGTGCTCGGGCCTTCGGTTTCTTCCGCCATCGGCACGTGCTCATCACTCAATTGCGTCATCGGCCTGATGCTCGGTTCAACGCCCGGCCCTCCTCCCGACGAAGTCGGCGGCGTCATTCCGCCTCCGAATCCCGGTCGTGTGTGCTGAATCTTCGGCGCGTTCGGGTTCGACGCGGGCGTCGGAATCGCGCCTGGCATTCTCGGATTGTCCATGTGAGCCTCCTTTGCATTTCCTGGCGTGTGGGTACGCGCACCTTCGGAATCTTGGCCGTCGCTCGCAACAGGCTCCCATCCAGCGACTGCCCGCTCATTCTCTATTCTGCCTCATCGGACCGTTTTCCGCGATCACAAAAAGATTCCATTTTCCTCCTCCTCCCCACTCCAATCGAACCATCTGCTTCATGTTCTCGCCGTTTGTCCGCCATTCGATGCGCAATTGCTTCCCACTCAGCGCTTCGATATTCGGTGATTTCCCCGCATTCGCTGCGTCTATCCAGCCCACTTCAACAATTTCCACGTTCCCCTCCGCAACCCTCCGAACACTCCCGCGATTCCCGCTGATCTCTCCCTCAAATTCCAGATACACCCACCGATGGTCGGCTATGCGTTCCAATTCCGCCGATTTCTCCACCTCCTGCACCGACCTCGCGCATTGAAACGTCACCAGCGGCGAGCCTTCCTCTGTGCCGCTTGCAATCAGCCAGTCGTAATGCTCATTTCCATCCGGCAATTCATGCCGAAGCACAACCGTCCGCACACGCGCTCCTGCTCCCTCTGCTTCGGGAATTTTCTGCGCACGTCCCATCCTTGCATCCTATCCCCGGCAGCGCGGTGCTCCTCCCCATCCCTCGCATTTTCGCCGAACTTCGCTCCGCGCGTTTGGACTCCCCGCCCCGGATTCGTATGATGCGCCCCTGTCAATCTCACCCTCACCCTGATGGACCAGGGAGCAACATTCATGATGCGTCACCTCACTATTCTGCTCGTCGCCTGCTCGCTCACACTTGCCCTCTCCGGCTGCCAGACCAGCCGCCCGACGGATGCCATCCGAGACCATGGCGATTTCCTCTTCGACCACGGCCAATACGCTGAAGCCGCTGACGAATACACCGAAATCGTGCATCGTTATCCCGGCGATTGGCAGGCTCAGCATCGCCTCGGCGTCTGCCTCATGCACACCAACCAGCTTCCGCAGGCTCGCAGCGCGCTCGAAACCGCCTACAGCGCCCGACGCAACGATTCGCAGGTCGCCAGCGATCTCGCCGAAGTCATGTACCGCCAAGGCGATACCAATCGACTCTTTGCCTTGCTTCGTGAGCGCGCTGAAGCAACTCATTCCACTCGCGCCTATGAGCAACTTGCCGACTATGCCATGCAGGCTGGCGATCCCGACTCCGCCAAATCCGCACTCGAAACCGCCATCGAGGTGGACAACGGCAAATCCGTCGATCCCTATCTCGCTGCCGCGGACTTCGAGCAGAAGCTCGGCAACCTCGACCAGGCCACGCGACGTCTGCGCCAGGCCTATGGAATCAATCCCAAGGACCCGCGCGTCAATGATCGCTTGCGTCAGATGGGCGAAGTGCCCGGACCCACGCTCGCGCTTCCACCCGGTCGTTGATCTCTGGAGCGTTCATGCGCGGCGGCCACGAGACTCCTCACCTTCTGACCTGGCTCGCCACGCTCAACGATCTGGCTCGCCTGCGAATCCTTCGCCTCATCGCTCGTGAAGAGCTCAGCGTCGGTGAGCTTGCCAACGCCCTGCAGCTTCCGCAGTCAACCGTCAGCCGACACCTTAAAGTTCTTCACGATGCCGGCTGGTCCGCAAAGCGCGCGGAAGGTACCGCTTCGCTTTTCAGTCTTTCCGCTTCCGCACTCGGAAAACAAGCCGAAGAGCTCTGGAGCATTTCCATGTCCCAGTTGCAGGATGATTCGGCCGCAGCCTCGCTCCTCCAGGCGGATGATGACCGCCTCGCGGAAGTCCTCGCCGAGCGGCGCACCGACAGCAAAGCCTTCTTCGGCCGCATCGCCGGCGAATGGGATGAACTCCGCAACAACCTCTTCGGCGGTCAGTTCACCGCCCACGCGCTGCTCGGACTTGTCCCTGCGAACTGGGTCGTTGCGGACATCGGCGCCGGCACAGGCAACGCCGCTGAGCTCATCGCGCCCTTCGTCAAGAAAGTCATCGCCGTTGATCGCGAACCCACCATGCTCCAGGCCGCGCGCAAACGTCTCGCTGGCATCTCCAACATCGAGTTCCGCCAGGGTGAAATCGACAAGCTCCCCATTCGCGCTGATGAAGTTGACGCCGCGCTTCTTTTTCTCCTTCTGCATCACCTGCCCGATCCCGCCGATGCTGTGCGAAACCTCGCAAACGTCATCCGGCCGCACGGCATCCTGATGATCGTTGACATGCTCAAGCACGATCGCGAGGTCTACCGCCGTTCAATGGGTCACATCCACCTCGGCTTTGATGAATCTCAGCTCGCTGCATGGGCCAGATCCGCCAAGCTCACCGACTTCCATTTCCGCCGCCTACGCCCTGATATTTCCGGTAAAGGCCCCGGCCTCTTCGTCGCCACGATGCGCAAACCGGGTTGACCACGTCGCCTTTGCCACACAATCGCCACTACATCCCAACCATGTCTGCCGAGCACGAATCTTCTCACGAACTCGCCGACTCCGTCGGCGGCCTGCGCCGCAACATCGGCTTCTGGGGCGCGTCCGCCATCATGGTCGGCATCATCATCGGTTCAGGCATCTTCCGCACACCTCCTGACATCGCACGCCTGCTTGACAAAACCTGGCTCATCCTTCTGATGTGGGGACTCGGCGGTCTGCTCTCCCTCTTCGGCGCATTCACCTACTCCGAACTCGCTGTCATGTACCCGCAGGCTGGCGGCGTCTACGTCTTCCTCCGCGAAGGCTACGGCCGGTGCATGGCGTTCGTCTTCGGCTGGACCTACCTCCTCATCTCCAAACCCACCGCCGCGGCGGGCATCGCGCTCCTCTTCGGCGAGCAATTCAACACCGCAGTCGGTCTTCCCGCCTCTGACCCGCGCATCCCCACCACCGTTCTCCTCGTCGTCCTCACCATCGTGAACTGCCTCGGCAATACGCTCGGCGGCGGACTCGCCATCGTGTTCACGTCCATCAAAGCCGCTGCACTCCTTCTCATCGTTCTCTTCGGCGCGTTCAAACTCACGGCCATCACCACCGCATCCTCATCTCCGACCGAACTGCCCCTCGCCCTCGCGCTCACCTCCGTCTTCAGCAGTATCCTCTGGACATACGACGGGTGGAGCGATGTCGGCGCAATCGCCGGCGAAGTCCGTCGCCCGCAGAAAATGCTCCCGCGCATTTACTTCACCGGCACGCTCGCCGTCACGCTGCTCTACGTCGCCGTTAACGCCGTCTACATCCGCATCATGCCGCTCAGCGAAATGCGCACCGTCACCGATGTCGCACCCGTCGTCGCCCAGCGTCTCATCGGCAACGTCGGCCTGTGGATTCTCACCATCGTCATCCTCATCTCCGCCGCGGGCTCCACCCACGGCTCCATCATCACCGGCGCGCGAATCAGTTTCGCTCAGGCTCTCGATGGCCTGCTCTTCCGTCCCCTCGCCCACGTCAATCCTCGCTTCGGCACCCCCACCACCTCACTTTGGATTCAGCTCGTCCTCTCCTGCATCGCGCTCTGGGTTCTGCAGGGTTTCAAGGAACTCACCGACTCCTTCGTCTTCACCATGTGGATTTTCTACGGCCTCGCCGGCGCATCCATCTTCATCCTCCGCAAAAAGCGCCCCAATGCTCCGCGCCCCTACCGCTGCGTGCTCTACCCCATCGTCCCCGCCATCTTCGTCCTCGCCTCGCTCGCAATGACCGTCATGTCCATCATCCAGGATCTTGCGGAACCGCCCTACTACACGCTCGTATGGATTGGTGTCCTCCTTGCAGGTATTCCGGTGTACTTCCTCTACGAATTCACGCAAAGAAACTCACCCCCACGCCGCCATGCAAGAGGCGAATGAATTGCTTGTGGATTTGATTTGCGTGCTACCGCGCAAAACGCGATGCCACGAATGCGGTGCCTCACAAAGCCTGAAGAAGCCGTACGCGAACAATATTTTCCATCCGTGTCTTCTTTTCCCTAATGCTTAATGCCTAATGCCTCTTGCCTGAGAGTATTCACCATCTTCCTCGCCGCCTGCCCTCTATGCGATCGCCGGTTCTTCTCCTCGGCCGTCATCTCCGCGCTCGTGCAACCCGCATCCTCCACGTACAGCAGCGGGTCATAACCGAATCCGTTCGTCCCGTGCATCGTGTCCACGATCACACCCTCGAAAACGCCCTCCGTCTCCGTCTTCACATGCCCGTGCGAATCCGTCAGGCACATCGCACACACAAACCTCGCCTTCCTCTTCTGCACCGGCACATTCTTTAGCTTCGCAAGCAGCTTCGTGTTGTTCGCGCTGTCACGCATCGCTCTCGGCATCTCGTCAAACTCTTCTTCGCCGATCACGTCCATCGCGTACCGCGCCGAATGCACGCCCGGCTCTCCGTGCAGCGCATCCACAACCAGCCCCGAATCATCCGCCAGCGTCAGCATCCCGCTCGCCCGCGCATACGCAATCGCCTTGATCCGCGCATTCTCCGCAAACGTCATCCCGTCCTCTTCCGGCTCCTCCGCCACCTTCTCCGCCGGCAGATCATCCAGGCTCATCACCTGCACCCCCGCCGGCTGCAATATCTCCCGAACTTCCTTCACTTTGTGCGGATTTGAGGAAGCAAACAGCACCTTCATGCTTCACCCCTGCTTCCACTCGCTCGGCACGGCGCCATGCGTCGCCAGAATCCTCGATCGAAATCCGCCTCGTCCCTTCCATTTCGTGATCACTTGCAGCCACTTCGGCTTCATCGCCTTCACTAAGTCATCGCGAATCCTGTTCGTCACCGCTTCGTAGAAAATCCCCTCGTTGCGGAAACTCTGGAAGTACAGCTTCAGGCTCTTCAATTCCACGCACGTCTTTCCAGGGCAAAATCGCACCGTAATCTCCCCGAAGTCCGGATGCCCCGTCTTCGGACACAATGACGTGAACTCATCATGCACGTGCTCGATCACATACGCTTCGCGCGCCGGCGTCGGAAATACTTCCAGCAGTTTCGCATTCACCATCGCCGCATCATACGGCACGCCGGAATCCGCGCTCACATCTGGAAATTCGTCATCAGCTCGATCAGCTTCGGCTGGTTCGCGTTGATCTGCAGCGACTTCCGGAACGCTGCCTTCGCCTCGTTCAGCGCGTCCTTGTCCTGCTTCTTGCTCAAGAGCCATGTGTTCAGCGCATTCACGCCGATTCCGTTCTGCGATTGCCAGTGCGTCGGATCGATCTTTACCGCATCCCGGTACGCATCGATCGATTTGTCGAAATATGAAAGCCGGAAATAGCACCACCCCAATCGCTCAAACGCATTCGCCGTCGGATCGAC
>DASZQE010000075.1:0-2206 GCA_035550175.1 Phycisphaerales bacterium
GTTTCTTCGGCAATGGTGATGAATCGATCCGGGGTGATCAACACATCCTTACTGTGATTCCACCTGGCGAGCGCTTCGAGAGCCGACACCTGATTCGTCTTCAGGCAGACGATCGGCTGATACATGAGCGTGATCTGATCATGATCGATGGCTGTTCGCAGATCATTTTCCAACCGGAGGCGGGAGACGACATGATCGCGCATGGAGGGATTGAAAAGCACATTCTGTGCGCGGCCGGTTGTCTTGGCGTGGTACATGGCCGTGTCGGCATCTCTGAGGACTTCCTCGGCATTGAGATATCCTTCATCGCCGATCGCGATGCCGATGCTTGCAGTCGTGTGAATCGTGTGCCCCTGAATCTTAAAAGGCTCATTGAACAAATCGTGAATCGATTGAGCCGTCCTGGTTGCGCCGGATTTGTCAGAAATGTTCTCGACCAGCAGCACGAATTCGTCGCCGCCCAATCTTGAAAGCGTCATGGACGGCTTGCCGACGACCAGTCGAGTCAGTCTTGTGGCGATTTGAAGCAGCAACTGGTCGCCAGCGAGGTGCCCCAGACTGTCGTTGACCAATTTGAAGCGGTCGCAGTCGATGAAGATGACGCTGAATTTCCATTTCGAGTCCATTTTTGCCGCATCGAACGCTCGCTCAAGACATTGCTTGAAGAGGGCCCGATTGGGAAGTCCCGTGAGGCGGTCATAGAAGGCCCCCTGACGGAGCGCGACTTCAGTCTCCTTCATGCGAGAGATGTCGGACATGGACCCCGCCATTCGTGTCGGCTTCCCCGATCCATCTCGGATGCTCTGTCCGCGGCACAGAACCCAGACATATTGGCCATCGGACCTCAGGAGCCTGTGCTCGGATTCAAAGTGCTCGCTCTTGCCATCCAGATGATTCTTGATTGCAGCTTTCAGGTCTTTCACGTCATCAGGATGCACCCGCGAAAACCACAGATCGGGTGACCCATCAGCTGCTGCGCTCGCCACGCCGGCGATGATCATCCAGCGATCGGAATAGAACATTCTGTCGGCGGACAAGTCCCAATCCCACAGGCCGTCATTTGAACCGCGGGCGGCAAGTGCGAATCGCTCTTCACTTGCCTTGAGCGCCTGGGTTCGGGTTGCAACTTCGTTCTCAAGCTCGGTCATTTTGAGAGAAGCAAGTTTCGAGGCCCGCCATTTTTCAGTCATGGCGCATGCAAGCTGCGCAATTTCGATGTTGTCAAAGGGCTTCTTCAGAATCACCAAGCGATGACTTCGCCCGGTGCGCTCAAGGATTTCATCCCGCGAATGGTCGGTGTAGGCGGTACAAATCACGATCTGGAGTTCCGGGTCGACTCGCCATAGCTGCTCGATCGTCTCGAGGCCATCCCAACCCGGAGGCATGCGCATATCCACGAAGGCCAACGCGAATGGTTCATTGCGTTGGAGCGCATGCCGGACTTTTTCCAAGCCTTCCTGTCCCTGGAAAGCGGACACGAGCTCATACTGCTCGGTTCTGGAGGACGTGGTCTTGCCGAACATTCTGGCTTCGAGATCGTCCAGATCATCGGTTGCGGCCTGATCGCAGAGGATCTTTCGAAAATCGTCGTGAATGGCGGCATTGTCATCAATCACCAGAATTCTGTGGTGAGAAGGAATGGAAGGTCCGCTGTTCATGCCGCTTTGCTCCTCACTGACAGTGTGGCGGGAATTTCGAGCGTGAAGGTTGCGCCGTGATCCGGGCCATCGCTTGATGCAAAGATTCGGCCATCCATAGCCCTTGCGGTGAGAGCCGAGCTGTGCAGACCGAAGCCGTGGCCTTTGGGATGAGTGGTGAATCCGTGTCGAAAGAGCTTGGACATATTTTCCGGAGGAATGCCGCACCCATTGTCAATAATTGAAATGGCGATTCTGTCGTCCACTTGTCTCACGCGAATCCTGATCCGCCGTTCTCCGGGCGCGCGAACAGACACGGCGCGTTTGGCATTGGTGATGAGGTTGATGAGAATCTGCAGCAGGTGATGGCGTTCCAAGATGATCGGCGGAAGCTCTTGAATTTCCTTTTCAACGACGATGCTGTGCCTGATGAGCGCGGATTCCGCGACCCGCAGAGCGTGGTCAATCAGCGCATCGATCCGTTCGGGCTTGGCAGTCTTGACCACATCGTTGCGAGCGTAATTCTGCTGAGTCGCCACGATTTCACGAATGTGGTCCACAGTCTCCCG
>DASZQE010000076.1:0-3911 GCA_035550175.1 Phycisphaerales bacterium
CAATTGCTGCAACGCGGCGATGCCATCCATATCGGGAAGGTTGATATCAAGGAGGATGAGATCAGGAGAGAGCACGCGGGCGGCCTGCAGGCCCTGCTCACCGGAGGTGGTGCAATGAATTTCGAGTCGTTCAGCTTTCAGCTTGGCTTTAAGCAGGCGGTGAATGAGCGGGGAATCATCGATCGCCAACAGGCGGGGCAAATGCTGCGTTGTGACTCCGTGCGCTTCCATGAACGATTCCTGCAACATGATGTTCAACGAGAGGCCACCGCGCGGTTGCAGAGGGAGAGAAGATCCTGCACTTTGATGGTGAGATTGAAGAGATCAGGCTGTGCGTTGAGTGATTCCTGCTCAACGACGGCGGCACACTCGGTGATTTCGGGATAACCGTATCCGGACGCGGCGCACTTGAGCTGATGAGCGAGATGCCAGAGCTGCGCCAAATCGGAGGCGTGGAGGGCATCCTGAAGATTCTTTGTTCTGGGCTGGAGGTCATCGAGAAAGAACGCTACAAGTTCTTTCATCTGCGGGTCTTGCGCGAAGCGGCTATGCAACGGCGCAGCAGGACCTGAATGCGAGTTTTCCGCAGGGTGCGGCATAGTCAAAAAATCGGTCGTGATTGATGGGGACTTGCGGGCCGAGTTTGAAGGGGAGAGCAAAAAAGTGCGAGCAGGTCCAATAAATTGAGCCGAAGCTCCGTTTGAGAGGAGATGCGGTCGGAATCGGGGCTGACAACGGTTGGTTGATGTTGGGGAGAGACTGGTTGTTCGCTTTGCCAGATTTCGATTGCGGACGCATCTGTTAGCGCAGGGGGGAAATGCGAGGAGCGTCGGCATCGAATGTAAGATGCCATGCTTTCAATTTGGTGATCAACAAGGCACATCTCCATGAGCACTGAACAAGAGCTGATGATTGAAGCGATCAATCTGCACAAGAATTTCGGGAAGTTCGCGGCGGTGAGAAACGTGAGCTTCTCAATTCCGCGCGGGCAGATCGTTGCGTTTCTGGGGCCGAACGGCGCGGGCAAGAGCACGACGATGCGACTGCTGACGGGCTACATGGCGCCGACGAGCGGAAGCTCGAAAATCGCCGGGCACGACATGCAAACGGATCGGCTGGCGGGCGCGAAACACCTGGGATACCTGCCGGAGAACGGGCCGCTGTATCCGGACATGACGCCGACGGATTTATTGCGATTCATCGGCACTGCACGGGGACTTGCGGGAGACGCGCTCGAGGGGCGAATCGGCGCGGTGCTGCGGCAATGTGCGCTGAATGACGTGATGGGGAAGGCGATCAGCAAACTTTCGCGCGGGTATCGACAGCGCGTGGGGATGGCGCATGCACTGCTTCACGAACCGGACGTGTTGATTCTTGACGAGCCGACTGCGGGCCTTGATCCGAACCAGGCGAGAGAGATGCGGGAGACGATCCGTGCGCTGGGCGCGGACCGCACGGTGCTGCTTTCGACGCACATTCTGCCGGAGGTTGAGGCGATGGCGGACCGGGTGATCATGATTCACGCGGGACGAATCGTGTATGACGGAAGCGTGAAGGATCTGAAGGCAGGGGTTTCGCTGGATGAGCGATTTGCGCAACTAACGCGCAGCGCGGCTTGAACGGATGATGAACTTATGAACTGGAAAGTTGTCTCAGCGGTCTTCCGGCGGAATTTCAACGGATATTTTCAGAGCCCGATCGGATACGTATTCATCTGCGCGTTCGTGCTGATGAGCGGATTCGCGGCGTTCTGGCCGGATGATTTCTTCAATTCCAATCTTGCGACGCTGCATGAACTGAACACGTACCTGCCGTGGATTCTGCTGGTGTTCATTCCGGCGATCACCATGAGCGTGTGGGCGGACGAACGGCGGCAAGGCACCGACGAATTGTTGTTGACGCTGCCGGGCACGGACCTGGACGTGGTGTGCGGGAAGTATCTGGCGGCGCTGTGCATTTACACGGTGGCGCTGGGATTTTCGCTGACGAACATCGCGGTGCTGATCGGGTTGGGCAAGCCGGACGTGGGGGTGCTGCTGGGAAATTACGTGGGTTACTGGCTGGCAGGCGGCGCGATGCTGGGGGTGGGAATGATGGCTTCGTTCATGACCAACAGCCTGACAGTGGCGTTCGTGCTGGCGATGGCGTTCAACGTGCCGCTGGTGTTTGCGTACTGGGCGCCTTCGATCATTCCGTGGGAAGGCGCTGCGAGATTCATCCGCAGCGGAAGCATTGCGGCGCAATTTGAAGATTTCGGGCGCGGATTGGTGACGCTGAGCGGCGCGGCGTATTTCATTTCGATCGCGGTGGCGAGCTTGTACGTGAGCATGGTGCTGATCGGACGGCGGCACTGGTCGGGCGGGCCGAAGGCGACGGCGACGGCGATGCACTACGCGGTGCGCATCGTCAGCATGGCGCTGATCCTGATCGGCATCAACACGCTTGCGCAGCGAGTTGACATTCGGGCGGACGTGAGCAGCGGGCGGGTGAATTCGCTCTCGCCACAGACGGCGCACCTGCTGGACAACCTGAAGCCGGAGCATCCCGTGTACGTGGAGGCGTACGTGAGCCCGAGCGTGCCGGAGGAATACGTGACGACACGACTGAATCTGCTGAGCACGCTGCGCGAGATTCAATCGCTGGGCGGAAACAAGGTGGTGGTGAAGGTGCATGAGACTCCGGAGTTCAGCGAAGAGGAATTGCAGGCGCAGGATCTGTACGGGATCACGTCGCGCGATGTGCAATCGGCAGAGGGCGGGAAATTCCAGACGCAGAAAGTGATTCTTGGTGCGGCGGTAACAAGCGGGCTGGACAAGGTGGTTGTGCCTTTTTTCGATCGCGGCATTCCGGCGGAGTACGAGCTGGTGCGGAGCATTGCCACCGTGTGTCAGCAGAAGCGGAAGCGGCTGGGCGTGTTGGAAACGGAAGCCAAGCTGTTCGGCGGGTTTGACATGAGCAGCATGTCATCGAGACCGGACCAATTGATCATTGATGAATTGAGGAAGCAATATGACGTTGTGCCGGTTTCGGCAGACGCGGAGATCACGGACAACTTTGACGTGCTGCTGGCGGTGCAGCCGTCCTCGCTGACACCGACGCAAATGGATCATTTCATCGCGAAGGTGCGAGCGGGCCAGCCGACGGTCATTTTTGAAGATCCGTTTCCGTTTCTTGACGCGGCGGTGACGCCTACGGGCCAGCCGCGATTGCCGAAGCAGGCGAGTCCGTTTTCGCAGCCACCTCCGCCGGAGCCGAAGGGCGACATTCATCCGCTGTGGCAGATGCTGGGCGTGCAGTTCAACGATCATCAGGTGGTGTGGCAGAACTGGAATCCGTATCCGAAGTTTGCGGACCTGCCGAAGGAGTGCGTGTTCATCGGCGCGGGGTCGGGCGCGAGCGAGCCTTTTGACACGCACGATCCGGCAACGGCGGGGCTGCACCAATTGGCGATGCTGTTCCCGGGGTCGGTGGCTCCGCTGCCGAATTCTGGCATGACGTTTACGCCGCTGGTGAACACGGGCCTGAAGACGGGTACGGTTGCGGTGAGCGACATCCTGGCGAAAGATTTTCTGGGGCGTGCATCGTTGAACGAGAATCGCAGGCGATTCTCGACGGAGGCTGCGTACACACTCGCAGCGCACATCACCGGCACGCCGGCCGCAGATCCGACACCGCCGGGTACAACGCCACCGGCAACCGCGCCGCAACGCGGCGTGAACGTGGTACTGATGTGCGACATCGACATGCTGTATCCGGTTTTCTTCAACCTTCGGGCGCGGGGCGACAATCCAAACGATCCGGTGACGATCCGCGTGGACAACGTACCGATGGTTCTCAATACGCTGGATTCACTAGCGGGCGATGAGCGATTCCTTGCGATGCGAACGCACCGGCCGGAGTACAGCACGCTG
>DASZQE010000077.1:0-2765 GCA_035550175.1 Phycisphaerales bacterium
ATTGATCATCTCATCCACTTGCTTTGTGTTCAGTGCATAACGCTCCACCATCGAGCCGTTTGCCTGTCCGTTGGTGTGCTCCCGCCCTCGGAGCCACGCTCGCAAAAACGCCCATGCTTCATCATGAACGACGATCCCCGCATCACCGCTTCTTGATCTCTTCATGATCTTTGCAACCGCCGCGAAAACTCTGCTTCTCGCGGTGATGAACTCCTCGCCTTCCGGTGGAACCAGCGAAATCCGATCATCCTTCCATTGCTTGTACCGCGTCGGATACCGCTCCTCAAATTCATCGTAGGTCAATCCCTCAAGCAATCCCAGATTCGGGTCCGCCAGTTCATCTTCCGCTTTCAATCGCGCTTTCAGCGCCCCGCCGATCATCCGCGCCGTTTCCGTCGCAGCCTCATCACCAGGATGATGAATCATCTTCGGCCCTGATCTCTTCAACTCGCCTGCCGCATTCATCACGATGATTTTGGATTGCGGCGCCAGCGGCAAATCTGTCTGCCCCTGCAAACGACCTTCAAGCTGCCAAGGCGATTGCCCGCTTCGAATCAGCCACAGCACGATGGTTCGATGCCGATCCGCCATCACGCCTTCACCGCCGCCATGCCGTTCTTCCGCATGTCGCCGATCGCCTTGTGATAATCCTTGGCGTGGAAAATCGCTGATGCCGCCACCAGCACGTCGCACCCCGCGCTTGTGCAGGCGCCGGCATTGCTCCCGTTGACGCCTCCGTCAATCTCCAACCGCTGCGTCTCTCGCATTCGTCCCCGCAATGCGCTCGCTTTCTCCAGAACAGCCGGGATGAACGGCTGCCCGGAAAACCCCGGATTCACGCTCATCACCAGCACCAGGTCCGCAAGCTCAAGATATGGCAGCACCTTCTGCACGTCCGTTCCGGGATTCAGTGCAATGCCCACGCTCATCCCCTGTGATCGTATCGCCAGCGCCAGTTCGCCCGGATCATGCGCCACCTCAATGTGGAACGTGACGTTGTTCGCGCCCGCCTTTGCAAACGGCGTCACGAACATCGCCGGATCATTCACCATCAGGTGAACGTCAAGAAACGTCGTCGGCATCGCCTTCCGCACGCTGCTGCACACCGCAGGCCCCATGCTCAGGTTCGGCACGAAATGTCCGTCCATCACGTCAAGGTGCAGCAGGTCCGCACCCGCGTGCATCACTTTCGCGCACTCTTCCGCCAGATGCCCGAAGTCCGCGGACAAGATCGACGGCGCGATCAGCGGACCGTCCTCTGCATCCCGCGCGTTCGTGAAGAGTTCCTGAATTCCGTCCATCGGCGTGAGTATACCGGCTTGCGACTTGTCAAAAGCGACAACGCGGTGAGTTTTGCTCACCGCGCTGTTTCAACGTGTAAGGTCTTCTCGAGCCGGCCTCAGTTCTGCTTCATCGAAGCCTGCTCATTCCGCTGCGCCGCAGAAACGTACATGTCCAGCGTTCGCTTGTAGTCAGCCTTCTGCTTCGGAACCGCCGAGAAATACGCTTCCTTCTGCAGATCAATGGCCTGCGTCAGCTCACCACGGTGGAATCGCACCATCGCCACCGCCGCCAAACCTTCCGGCGAATGCTCGCCGGTGATCTGCTGCGCCCGCTGCGCCGCCGCAAGCGCCACGTCCATGTCCCGGTCCGCAGCGTCGATGTTCGGATCTGTCGCGATCTTGCTTGCCAGCCACGTCAGCGCTTCCGCGTCATTCGCAAACGCCTTGCCGATCAGTTGCGTCTTAGCGTAGGCGTACGCTTCGTCCTTGGCCTTCTGATCCACCAATGTCATCTGGAATCGCTCAAGGCCCACGGTCGCAAACAGCTTCGGATCCTTGTTCAGCACTTCGTCATATTGCTTCGCAGCCATCCGCCAACTGCGAACCTTGGCCGCGCTTCTCGCTGCATCAAGAACCGGCTGTGCGGCAGCTTGCATCGCAGGATCAAATCGTCCCGAAAGCACCGCCACAAGTGTCGGCTCGAATTCGTCCGCCAACGGATGGCCGATGTACGCAATTTTTCCTGCCTTGTCCACGATGAATGCGCACGGAATGCCGTTCTTGCCAGCCGCTTCCATCCATGACCGGTTCGTCCCCTTGCGACGATCCGCCGCAACCGTGTACTCCATTTGCTTGCCCTTCGCTTTCACGAACGGCTCGATCGTGCCCACCTCTTCGTCGCTGATGCCGATGACCGTCAAGCCCTTGTCGGCGTACCTGTCCTGAATCTCCGTCAGGTGAGGAATCGACTGCTGGCAAGGCTTGCACCACGTGGCCCAGAATTCCACCACATACACTTTCCCTTGCTCAAGTTTGGTTTCCTTGCCCTTGACCCACTTCTCGATTTCCAATCCGGGGGCCGGACTTCCAACCTTCAGGTCGCGGTTTCCTCGTGCCACCGCAGCCACAGTCATCATCAGGCAAGCCACAACGCTCAAAATCACTCGTGCCTTCATTGTCTACCTTTCCTTAGTGTTGAAACCACCAAGATTCCTCGCCGAGCCGTCCGCGCTTCCCCCCTCCCTGCATCTATAAACGATATCCCCCCTCTTTTGTTCCTGCCAGCCAAAATCCTTATTACTGCCTCTTGAATTCATCACGCTTGGACCCCGCACTCGGTTCAGGCATTCCCCTGACGTTCCAAACCCGAAGCTTCACCAGTCTCAAATCATCTGAATAGAGCGATTTCACGCCTCGTCCAGTACTGACACGGTCTCAAACGCCTTTCCCTCCAGCATTTGCAGGCTGGCTCCACCGCCCGTG
>DASZQE010000078.1:0-4071 GCA_035550175.1 Phycisphaerales bacterium
GAAGAGCGAATAGAGAAAGCACCGTCAAAAATCGGAGTGATTTCGGTCGGGAATCAATGAACATTGATGAAATGGATCGGGAGATGCGAATCGGCGGCAAGAATTAATCACGGCAACCTCATGTCAGCGGGCGTCATGATGGTTGACTCCTGGGCTGGGTACAGGGACTGCGCGGTCGTATACTTTGCGACACCATGGCACAAGCAACACAGACGATGAGCAGCGGGGCGGGCAGCGCGGTTTCGAGAGAGGATTTGCGGGGGATGATTGCAGCGGAGATGACGGACCTGGTGCGGATCCGGCGCGATCTGCACGCGCATCCGGAACTGGGGTATGAAGAGCAGCGGACATCGAAAGTTGTGCAGGAGGAATTGAAGAAGGCGGGAGTGCCGTTTGTCGCGGACCTTGCGGGCGGGACGGGTGTGCTGGGGCACATTGCGGTGAGTGGTGCAGGTGGACAGGGCGCGGGTACGAAGAGCGGGGCGGTGGGATTGCGGGCAGACATGGATGCATTGCCGATTGAGGAACAGACCGGCTTGCCATCCGCATCGATGACGAAGGGCAAGATGCACGCATGCGGACATGACGGGCACACGACGATGCTGATCGGTGCTGCGCGGGTGCTGGCGAAGATTGTGAAACAGAAAGGCGGATTGCCGAGGCCGGTTTCGTTTGTGTTTCAGCCGGCGGAAGAAGGCGGGGCGGGCGCGAAGAAGAGGATTGAGGATGGATGTCTTGAAGGGGATGCGGCGAAGCGCGCGGGGAAGAAGGGCGGGTTGGGCGCACCGATCACGGAGATGTTTGGATTGCACGGCTGGCCGAGGCTGCCGCTGGGAGTCGTGGGCACGCGAAAGGGGCCGCTGCTGGCGGCATCGGACCGATTTGATATTCACGTGAAGGGCGTGGGTTCACATGCGGCGTGGCCGCATGCCTCGCGCGATGCGGTGGTGGCGGCTGCGCACATTGTGACGAGCGTGCAGACGATTGTTTCGCGGAACACGAATCCGCTGGATTCGGTGGTGGTGTCGATCACCATGCTGAAGGCGGGGTCGGCGTTCAACGTGATTCCGCCGTCGGCGACGATTTCGGGAACGGTGCGGACGCTCTTGCCGGAGACATTGAAGATGGCGCGGCAGAGGCTGGAGGAGATTGCGAAGCACACGGCGGCAGCGTTCGGGTGCATGGCGGAATTGGATTATCGCCTGGGGTATCCGGTGACGCTGAATGATGAAGGGGCAGTGGAGGTGTTCAACGCGGTGGCGCGGGAGACGATCGGGGAGCAACGGGTGGTGGACATTCCGCAGCCGGTGATGGGAGGGGAGGATTTTTCGTTTTACTCGCAGGTGGTGCCGGCGTGCTTCTTCGTGCTGGGGCTGATCCCGGAGGGGAAGAAAGAGATGCCTGATCTGCATCAGCCGGATTTCAATTTCAATGATGACGCGATGGCGACGGGGATTGAGTTGTTTTGCAGGTTGGCGATGCGATAACGCGATGCGGACTTCGTGTGGTTGTGCCGTCGTGAGCGAGAATTGGTGAATCGGGCTGAGACAGGTCGATATTTGTGCAAGCAGGATAAGGGCGCGGGGACATTTTCAATGAGGGTGAAGGGGCAAGCAATTCTCTGTTCCGGAGAACTTTCTCATGGTCGAACTGACTTCATTGTGGTTGCCGATTCTGTTGTCGGCGGTGGCGGCGTTTGTGATTAGTGCGGTGGCGTGGATGGGCATGTCGCATCACAAGGGGGATTTCAAGCCGTTGCCTGATCAGGAAGGCGTGCGGAGCGCGCTGGCGAAGTTCAACATTCCGCGCGGCGTGTATTTCTTTCCGCACATGAAGGACTGCAAGGGCAAGAGCAAGGAGGAGATTGCGGCGGCGTTGAACCGCGGGCCGGTGGGGATGCTGAACGTGTATGACGCAAGCATGTTCACGAGCATGGGGCGGAACATGGCGCTGAGTTTCATTTTCTACATTGTGACGAGCGTGGTGGTGGCGTACCTGGCGAGCGTGACGCTGCCGAGCGGAGCGGGATTCGCAAAGGTGTTTCAGGTGGCGGGGACAGCGGGAGTGCTGGCGTACTGCTTCGCGTGCATACCGGGCGCGATCTGGTTCGGCACGCCATTGCGGAACGTGTTGAGCTCATTCGTGGACGGGTTGGTGATGGGGCTGGCGACGGGCGCGATCTTTGCGTGGATGTGGCCTGCGGCGCTGGTGATTGAGGCGGTGAGCGGCGGAAACCTTTCGATCAAACCGCATTGAGACTCTCTGTGCATGCGCTTCTGCAATCGTTTTCGGATTTTCTGACATAGAGAGATAATGATTTTGTGAGGGTGCCGGGGCGTGGGACGGAAGCGGCTCCGGAGGTGTCGGCATGGTTGCATTGACGAGTTTGTGGCTGCCGATTCTGGTGTCGGCGGTGGCGGCGTTCGTGATCGGGTCGGCGATGTGGATGATGCCGCATCACAAGGGGGACTCCAAAGTTCTGCCTGATGAGGATGGCGTGCGGAGCGCGCTGGGGAAGTTCGGGCTGGCGCGCGGCGTGTACTTTTTTCCGCACATGAGCAGCCTGGACGGGAAGAGCAAGGAGGAACGCGCGGAGATGATGAGGCGAGGGCCGGCGGGGATGCTGCACATTTTTGAATCGAACATGTTTGCGAAGATGGGGCGGAACATGGCGCTGATTCTGGTGTATTACGTTGTGGTGAGCGCGGTGGTGGCGTATGTGGCGAGCGAGACGCTGCCGGGCGGCACGGGGTTCATGCGGGTGTGGCAGATCGCAGGGACGGTCGGAGTGGCGGCGTACTGTTTTGCGGGGATTCCGTATGCGATCTGTTTCAGCACGCCGGCGCGAAATATCGTGAGCGCGTTCGTGGACGGCGTGGTGATGGGCCTGGCGACGGGCGCGGTTTTCGCGTGGCTGTGGCCGACGGCGGGAGTGGTGATATAGGCGGAATAGGAATGTTGAAATGAAGCGATCAATAGGCTTACGACGGCAGCTTCTGCAGGAGATATAGGTTTTTTTCATGCAGCTGTAGCCGCATTGTTTCAAGGGAAGTGGAGGACATGCCAGGATTAGTGTTCACAAGTTGCATGGCTTGCCCGATGCAGGCCGCCTGTTCGGGAACCGACACTCCGATTCTGTAATAGAAATACGACTCTCAATTGCAACTCATGGGACAGTTGAAACTGCAACCCGTTTTCTCTGGACAACATTGAATATCCAACGAACCGCAATTGACTGGACCTGAAGCAAGCTCCAAGAAGCAACTACATGATGTAAGCCCCTCAGACGGGCATGGAATGTACGATGGGTCATGAATGCCAGCAGAAACACAAGTTCCTACGGGAAGTCCAAGACAATTGCCATTTGCGCTTCCTTGGGCATGGAGCTTGACCCATTTGATGTCACCATTCAGGCAAGCTGGCGCAATTGCCAGGCAATGTCCAATGCCATCGTTTCCGCTTGGACCGTCAAAGCATACGCCATTGAGCCAATGTTCCACACGGCGCTTCTCCCATTCACCATGCGCTTGTTCGCAATAATAAAAAGTAGAAAGAGCTGCATAGCATTGAGTACCGCCACCAGCAACATTTTCGTTGATTAGGCCCAGTGAATTTGCTGCATGATGAACAGCATCTTCATAGCCCCATCCGCCTTCCATGTATGCTCGTGTGAGGACAGCATAAGGATCTGAATCTGGGGATAGGAAAACATTCTCCCTTTCCTTGTCAGTTGGCGTCCACTTTGGTTCGGGCTCATCCGCATCTATCAGGTGGAGCATTCTTGCCGCATAGAAAGCAGAGAGATCAATCGGCCAACCGCTTTCATGAAGGACTCGTGTCAGTACCGCGTAAGGATCGCTCGCCGGGTCGAGTAGGGCTCCGTCGGCAGAATTGACGGACGCTGTTCCGGATTTGTCTTTCAGAGTGTCAAGTTGAGTTGAGCGAGGCGGATCAGCCTTCGCTGAAAGCAGAAACAAACTCACTAAAAAAACCGCCAAAATGAGGACGCAAATACGAGAACTCAGAGATGCTGTCATGCTTTCAACTCCCTAGAAATATGAAATTCAGTGA
>DASZQE010000079.1:0-10777 GCA_035550175.1 Phycisphaerales bacterium
CGACAAGGCCACAACGAAGAAGCTATGGGTTCAGCTCCGCGGGCAAGTGATGGTGACGGCTGT
This sequence comes from Phycisphaerales bacterium, assembly GCA_035550175.1. Lineage (GTDB taxonomy): Bacteria > Planctomycetota > Phycisphaerae > Phycisphaerales > SM1A02 > DASZQE01. The sequence continues at coordinate 64 of DASZQE010000079.1, forward strand.
GGACCGCATCGGAAGGCCGACAAGCCTGAAATGCAAGGTAGTGAATTGCATGCTGAAGGTCGATGATCAACCGACCCGGGCCATTCATCCCAATGATGTCATCATTGTCGAGTCGAAGGACGGCACGACCAAGATATCTCTTGCGGACCGGGAAGTGACCCCGGATGTGCGGGATGCGGTGCTGCTGGCATTTCAAGTGACGGGGAATGAAGACGAATTGCCTGCGGATGAAGTTCTGGGCACGAAAGACCGGAAGAAGCCGGGCGACAAATGGACGATTCATCGCGAGGAGGCTGCAAAGAATTTCCAGTTGAGAGGGGACACGGTTCCGCCCGACGCGATCTCCGGTGAGACGACATTGGTTGATTTGCGTGATTACGCAGGCATCCCGTGCCTGCACGTGAAATCGATGATGCGTGTCGAGAATTACGCACCGGGCATGAGCAAATTGCCACCCGGATTCAAGGTGACAAACAGCGTGACAACGGCGGAAGTCGAAGGGTTGATGCCGATCAACACACAAGCGCTGGCGCCAGACATGACGACCAAACTGACAATGGACATTGAGATTCGCGGGACCGCGGGAATCAAGAATTCCAACGTGTTGATCAAGAAGCACGTCTCGCGCGAAGTCTCGAAGCAGATCCAAGGCGTCAGTGCGAAGCCTGTAAATTCAGCACCCGCGAGCAAGCCGGACGAAACGAATCACTAGTCGCGATATGCGGTGTGGCAGACATTGCAAGCGTTCTGAATTGCCTTGAATTCCTGCGACAGCCGAGGCTTGTCAAGTTGGTCGGCGGCGAGCAGATCTTCAAGTGATTGGGATTGATCCTGCTGGTCGTGAAGTGAAGCGATGAACTTCTCTTCGCTGGAATGGGCGTGCGGAGTTTTCTGAAGCGCGCGGAAGACATCGACCATGCGTGCGGCTTCTTCGACGGGGACAACGTCGGGGTGATCGGCAGGCACAGTCCAGCCCGCAGCTTCGACGAGCTTGAGGCGAGACATGATGTCATCGACTTCGATCATGCCTTGCACATAGGACGATGGGAGAGACATGTCCGGGAAGTCTCCGGAGACGGAATCGATCTGCTCAAGCGTGAGCGGCATTGCAGCGGCGGTGCAGGCAAAGAGCCCCTTGTACGCCGGAGCGGTGCCGGAGACCTTCATCCGCTGAACTTCCTCATCGGCCGTGCCCCACCCCATGCTGGCGGTGATAGTTGCGGCTGCGGCTGCGCTGCGATGCTTGCCGTGGTGACAATGAATGTAGACGGGACCCTGGACGAGCGAATCATGGACCGCACGGGTGAGTTCGAGCTTGCGGTGCTCATCGAAGCCGTTGTACCCGATTGGCAAATGAATGTAGCGGATGCCGACGGCTTTGGCCTTGTCAACTTCGGGCACCATGCCATCGACGCTGATGATGGTTTTCACACCCATTGCCGCAAGCGTCTGAAAGCCCTGCTCGCCTTCGGGAAGTGATCCGGAGTAAAAATTTTCGTGATAGGCGACGACGTTATGCAGACCGGGGTATTCGCGCGGAGCCTGATCCACGAGCGAAGGCGGAACAATAACGTGTGCCGGGGCGGCGGCGGTTTGCGCGGCTGAAGCACGCGAGGCGGGCGGTTGCGCGGCTGCAGGTTTCGTTGCGGCCGGCTGAGAACAACCGATGAACGAAGTCGAAACGACCATACACGCAGAAGCAACGAGGCCGGATGGGGAGAATGTCTTCATATGGTTACACCCGAAATTTCTTATACGCAGACGAATGGTGCAGTGTTTTGATCGACGTGCGATGTTAGCAATTCCATTGATCACGAGCGTCGCGAAGCGCATGAATGCAATTCAGAATGTGAGACGTTTCATCGACACCGGCGATGGGGCCAAGCTCGGCGATGCCGGTGCGAATGTCATCACGGGAAACGGCGGCGGCGAAGGCCTTGTCCTTAAGTTTCTTTCTGACGCTGGAGGGTTCCAGGTCGGCGATTCCGTTGGGGCGGACCTTGGAACAGGCGACGATGAAGCCGGCGAGTTCATCGACAGCGTAGAGGGTTTTGGCGAGTGGCGTGGTGCGCGGCGTGCCGGAATAGTCGGCATGACCGAGGATGGCATCAAAGGTTTCGGAATCGACAGGAGCGGACGAGGCAGGCCCGTGATTGGCGCGCAAGTATTGCACACCGATGAATGGATGTTCCTGCTGGGAAGGGTGCTTTTCGTAATCGAAATCGTGCAACAGACCGCAGATGAGCCAACGGTCGCGCTGGTGAGAATCGCCGGGATGAAAACGATCGGCGTAGGCTGCCATGCATGCGGCGACAGCTTCCATATGGGCGCGGAGCGAAGGAGAACTGACCCATTCATGCATGAGTTCACGAGCTTGTGTGGGAGTCATGAGGATTGCTCGGGGTAGATGGCGGAGATTCAGGTTGAGCTGCGGTCGGCACGACATTCACAATGAATTGATGCAAGCAGAGGCGAGCAATCCAGCGTTCGGCGGCGCGACCGAGCATGAGCAGACAGAGCCCCGCCAGGAAGACGAGAACGAATGATGCTGTGGAGGCAGAAGGCCCCATCAGCGCGTCAAGGAGCAAGATGATGGAGCTGAAGATTGCGAAAGCGCCGGCCATCAACGAGACCATAGCCAGATGGCCGACTGCGATCGGCGCGATGGCGAAGGAACTGCCGAAGATTCGCACGGCACGAATGCACAGATACGTCCAGCCGGCCAACATTGCCGCGGAATACACAGCAATAAAAACCGGCATAGACATTGCGTGAGAGTCCACGACGATGACGCTCGCAAGAAAGAGCACGATCAAGGCGAGAAACAAGAAGAATCCGGGCAGACACACTGTCGTGAACGCGGGGACATGCCACCATTTGCGCTTCCAGAACTGGGCGATGAGCTCGGGCGACTGCCAGGTTCGTCCGCATTCGGGGCAGCGGATGTCAGGCCCAGGGAGGCCGCGGAGGCTGTACTGACACTGCGGGCAATGGAGATTGTCACGCAGTTCAAGCGCGTACTGTGAACCTGAAACATTCGACATGCGCACCAGAGGATAGCACTGGTGAGGGGAGTGCCGGATGGATTATTTCTTGGGCGGCTGTGCCGGCGCGGATTGTGCAGCGGGCGGCGTCGCTTGGGCAGCGGCTGGGGCGGCAGCGGGAGCGGGCTTTGAGGCGGGAATGCGAATGTTCATGCCGCAGCCCTTGCAACGGACGAGCTTGCCACGGGCGTGCGCGGGGACTGCCAGGACGCGCTTGCACGTGAGGTTGGGGCACATGATTCGGACGACATTGTCACCGACAGGCACGCAACACCTCGAAGAGAAGGAGAACCGGACCGCGCTGTTATCGACACTTTTTGCGGGCGGGTTTAGCGGGATCGGCGGGGAAAAAGCGGATTCTTGTGTGGCTGTTGGGGGGGCTTTACACTTGTGAAACGGCGATGAATTCCGCAGGGAGTCAAGGAACGGACATGAGCAGTTGTGAAGGATCAGGTCAACATACGGCGGTTGTCGGTCTGCAATGGGGAGACGAGGGAAAGGGAAAGATCGTCGATCTGCTGACGGCAAAGCATGACGTGATCGTCCGATATAACGGCGGAGCGAACGCGGGACACACGGTGGTTGTGAAAGGTGAGCGGTATGCGCTGCACTTGATCCCCTCGGGGATTCTGTACAGAGACAAGACGTGCGTGATCGGCAACGGAGTTGTGGTTGATCCGCAGAAGCTGATTGACGAAATGGAAACGCTGCGAGGACGCGGCATTCATGTCGGGGAGAACTTGAAGATCTCGGATCGAGCGCACGTGGTGATGCCGTATCACAAAGAACACGACGCGGCACTGGAACAGGTGCTTGCGGAAAACGTGGCGAGCGGAAAGACGGATCTTTCGATCGGGACGACGAAACGTGGAATCGGGCCGGCCTATGCGGACAAAGTTCACCGATCCACGGCGATTCGCGTGGGCGATCTGCTGGATGTCGAACACCTGCGAGAGAAGCTGCGAGTTGTGTGCGCGATCCGGACGAAGGAGCTGGCAGCGCTGGATGTGCGAGCGAAGCCGCTGGATGCTGACGCATTGACGGAACAGTATGCCGCGTACGGCACGCGACTGGCGGGCCACATCACGGACACGACGTACCTGCTGCATGATTTCGTGGAGGAAGGGCGATCGATTTTGTTCGAGGGCGCGAATGCGTGCCTGCTGGATATTGACCACGGAACCTATCCGTACGTGACAAGCTCGAACTGCTCAACGGCAGGAATTTCGACGGGGACGGGCCTGCCCGGGAAGCACGTGACGCGGGTGATGGGGATCATGAAGGCGTACAGCACGCGGGTGGGAGCAGGGCCGTTTCCGACAGAACAACTTAACGAGATCGGGGATCGAATCCGAGAGCGCGGACATGAGTACGGAACGACCACGGGACGGCCGAGACGGTGCGGATGGCTGGACCTGGTGGCGGTGAAGTATTCAGCGATGGTGTGCGGAGTGACGGGGTTGGCGTGCATGCTGCTGGACGTTTTGAGCGGATTTGAGGAATTGAAGCTGTGCACGAAGTACCGGTTGCCGGACGGGCGCGTGACGGATCGGTTCATTCCCGATGCGCACCGACTGTCGGGGGTGGAGCCGATCTACGAAACCCATGAAGGATGGGAGGAGGAGATCGTGGATGCGACTGATCGCCATGCTCTTCCGCAGAACGCGCAGAAGTATCTTGCGCGAATCGAGGACGTGGTTGGGCAGCCGGTTGAGATAGTGAGCGTGGGGCCGGAGCGATCGCAAACGCTGATGGCTGGCGCGGCGTAGGTTCTGAAATGTTCACAACGTGCAATCGGAAGAAGAAAGCGAACAAGAAGCCTTTTGACCGAGTAGGATACGCAGCGGATACGAGGGGCCTGGTCAAGTCGGGGGATCTTCAGAGGGCGGGGAATAGTTGATGATGCAGGAAACGACAGAGATCAATGACGCGACGGCACGGCTGTTGGAAGAGATTCCTGCTGGTCGGCGTCCACGTCACGTTGCGATCATCATGGACGGCAACGGGCGATGGGCGCTGGCGAGGAAACTGCCGAGAATCGCAGGGCATCGGGCAGGCGCACGCACGGTGCGAGGGATCGTGATTGAATCAGGGAAAATCGGCATTGAGGCGCTGACGCTGTATTCGTTTTCGCTTGAGAACTGGAAGCGTCCGGAGGAAGAGGTCGGCGGACTGATGTCGCTGTACCTGGAATACCTGGCGAAAGAGCGGCAGGAGCTGCTGGACAACAATGTGCGGCTGGTGCAGATCGGAAGGCGAGAAGGCTTGCCGAGCGATGTGCTTTCGGCGGTGGACGAGACTGTGGCGGCGACAGCGCATTGCACGGGATTGAAACTGGTCTTGGCGCTGAACTACGGGTCGCGTGCGGAGATTACGGACGCGGTGCGGGCGATCGCGAGAAAAGTGAAATCGGGGACACTGGACGCAAGCCAGATCAGTGAGCGGACGGTGAGCGAACATCTGTACACGCGGGATCTGCCGGACCCGGATCTGCTGATTCGGACAGCGGGCGAGCGGCGAGTTTCGAATTACCTGCTGTGGCAGATCAGCTATGCGGAAATTCACGTGACGGATGTGTTCTGGCCGGAATTCACTGCGGCGCATCTGCACGCGGCGATCCGTGATTATGCATCACGAAACAGGCGATTTGGCGCGCTGGATGAGACGAACTCGTGAAATCGGCTTGACAACACGGATGAAACGAGCAAGCTCTTGAGTGGGGCATTGAGTGCAGGACGCAGCAAGCTATGAAGCAACTGACGGCGATTTCGTGGATTGTGGGCACAGGAATGCTGATGTCGGGGTGCAAGCATTCCAAGCCAATCGAGGTACGACCCGGGGATCCGTCGCAATATCGAAGTCGACAAGGCGACGCGCAGGCGGAGGGTGATTTGTCCGCTGACGGCGGGCATGCTTTTGAGAATGTCATGAACAATCCGCTGCAGGATGAGCAGTGGATGCTGAAGCCGACGGGATCGGGAAACGACTACCAGTGGGTTGCGGTGAAGAAGCCGAGCAGCGAATCCACAAGCGGACAGAAAGCGGGAGGCGGAAGCAACGGCATGATGGTGCAGGGCATCACGCTGCCGGACGGGCAGCGCACAGGGCCGGTGTACGTGAAAACGATCAAGCAGCTTGTTGCGGAAGCGACCAATACGCGCGATCCGATGGTGCGAATGGATGCGATCGCTGCGCTTTCAAAGGCCCAATTCGGCGGGGAGGCGGAGTACATGAGCCTGTATCGCGCGGCGCTGGATCATGATCCTGACATCGGCGTGCGAGTGGCTGCGGTGCGGGCGATCGGGCAGCACGGAAGCGCAAAGGATCTTGTGGTGGTGGAATCGCTGACGCGCAACGCAAATTCGATCATACGAGCGGCGGCCATGCGAGCGGCGGACCAGATTCGCAGCCGGAATCGTCAGTAGCGCCCGAGGGTGGTCCGAGAAAAACCGAATTGATCGAAGGCGCCCGGTGTGACATTCGGCATCGTCATCACAGGGTGAACGCACTTGCGCACAACAGGGCCGCAGGATTTGTGCCTGCTGCACCGCGGGGTAGGTTTCAAGTACTTGATGACGACACCGTTGTCGCAGCAAGCGAATCGACAACATAAGACAGGAGTAGAGACATGGGTTGGCAAATCATGAAAACCGGAATTGCCCTGGCGGCCTGCGGCACCTTGACGTTTGTGGGACTTACTTCGCCGGAAAGCCTGAACATCAAGCAATACTTGAATCCGGACACATCGGTGACACCGGCGAAATGGAAACTCACGCCGAGTTCACTCAAGCAGTCTGAACAGATTCTGGACGATCTCCGCTGGACTCCCCCGCGAGCGACGGATGCTGCACATGCCGAGGCTGATGCGCCGAAAGACCTTGCGGTCGGACTGACCAAATCGCAGGTTGAGGCGATGATGGGCGAGCCCAAGAACCAGACGTACAGCCAGAATTCGTGGGTGTATGACGATGTGACCGTGTTCTTTGACGGTTACCAAGTCACCGGCTGGATGAATGCGGACACGATGCTGCACGATGATTCGGCGGAAGATGCGGACGCACTGACGGCCTCGGCTGAAGACGAAGACGCAGGCGACAACTGGTTCATGATGCACCTGGGCTACGGATCCATTGATCACGTGAGCGCCTCCCGATCATCGAGTTCATACAAGCACAAGGTCTACAAGAGCGCGCTCTCGGAATCGGCGTACTTCCAGCAGAATCGCCGAACGTACTCCAATTACTACTCGAAGCCCAACTGGCTGCGACAGTGGTCTGCGTACAAGGACTTCGGCAGGACCGCCAGCCCACAGCACTTCGGCTCGTACAGCAGCGGATATTCGAGTTCCCGATCCGGCGGGTCCGGACGATCATCGCGATGAGGTTCTCCTGACAACATCGAGACGGACGCACACCCTCTCGACAAAGACCCAACCCGATCTCCGCAGCACGCATGACTCCGGCTGCGGAGACTCTTTTTTTGATGATGTCACTTTGAACCGGGGATCAGACGCGAGCCTTGAAGGAATCCGCAGGGCGATAGCGATTGTCGGTGACGGTTGTGTTCAGACAATCAAGCAATGTGCCGCACATGTGCGGGCCGATTTCCTGGATCCATTCCATCGGCCCCTTGGGGAAATTCATGCCGAGCTTCATCGCCAGGTCGATATCACGAGCGGAAGCGACGTTTTCGCTGAATACCCACGCGGCCTCGTTCAGCAGTGCAACAACGATGCGAGAGAAGATGTATTTTTCAAGCGGACTTCCGATCTGATCGGTGGCCCCGGCGGCGAAACGATCGACGGCATCGCGCAACTTGTCATCAAGCACGAGGGGTTGCTTGCGAATCTGCACTGCGGGCACAGGCGGATCGACATCGTGTGCGTAGACGCCCTTGCCGGTTTTGCGGCCGAGGAGGGATTTTGAAACCAGTTGCTGCTGCAGGCCTGAAGGCTTGAGGCGAGCAGGCTCGTTGAGTTGCTTGTAAATGGAGGTGGTGGTGCCGAGGTTGATGTCCTGCCCGATGAGGTCTGTGAGCTCAAGCGGACCCATGCGGAATCCGCCAAGTGATTTGAGCGATTCATCAATTTCTGAAGGCGTGGCGAGGCCTTGCTCGAGGATTCGCCAGGCTTCGAGATAAAAGGGCCGACCGATGCGGTTGACGATGAACCCGGGCGTATCGTTGCAGCGAACGACGGTTTTTCCCCATGCCTCAGCGAGAAGCGTGACACGAGTGAGGGCCGCCTGCGAGCTTGCGCGACCTGCGACGACTTCAACCAAGGGCATGAGCGGAGCGGGGTTGAAGAAATGCATGCCGACAACGCGCGCGGGTTGGCCGACAGCTTCGCCAAGCTTGGAGATCGAGAGTGACGAGGTGTTGGTGGCGAGGACGGCGTCGGGGGCGATGACGGCGATGATCCTTTTGAAGAGGTCGGCCTTGATGTTGATGTCTTCGACAATGGCTTCGACGACCAGATCGCAGTGCTTGAGATCATCCACGGTGACCGCCACATGAAGACGTTGGAGCGAATCATCGCGCAGTTCCGGGGTGATAAGGCCTTTCTCAGCGAGGCGATCGAGTTTTTTGCGGATGCTTTCAACAGCCTTGCGGGTGGTGGTCTCATCAAGATCAAGGAGATAGACGGTCCAGCCGTATGTGACGGCCACTTGCGCGATGCCGCTGCCCATGGCTCCTGCGCCGATGACGCCGATGTGATGTGGAACGGGAGGTTTCATAATGCGAACTGCTTACCAGAGTATGCCGCATGAAGTTGCACGATGCGAAGGCGTACGAAAGATGCTGGATGATTGATCGGAAAATCCGGGAATCATTGAACAAAGTCGGCGAAAGATCTCGTGTTTTCCACGAGAGAACGCAGAAAGCATGATGAACATTTCATCAATCAGCGGCCTTTGAAAGCGGGTTTGCGCTTTTCGAGAAACGCAGAGACGCCTTCAAAGTGATCCTCGGTCTTGCCGGCGGTTTCCTGGTCGAAGGCTTCGGCTTCGAGCTGGTCAGCGAGCGAATTCTGAAGACTCTGATTCATCAGGCGTTTGGTCAGCGCGATGGCCTTGGCGGGGAGTGAGGCGAGACGCTCCGCCAGCTTGGCGGCAGCGGCGGCAAGTTCTTCAGGCTTGACGACCTGATTGACTAGGCCGAGGCGGAGCGCTTCGGCGGCATCGACCTTCTGGCCGGTCCAACAGAGCTCGAGGGCTTTGCCGAGCCCGACGAGACGGGGAAGCGTGAAGGTTGAGCCGGAATCTGGAATGAGGCCGACGTTGATGAACACTTCGATGAACGATGCGGCTTCGGAAGCCATGCGGAGGTCGCAGGCGAGTGCGAGTGAACAGCCTGCGCCGGCGGCCACGCCGTTGACTGCTGCGATCACGGGCTTTTCCATCTCTCGGATTTTTCGAATGATGGGGTTGTAACGGCGGCGGAGGTCATCGCCGAGTTCCGGAACGTAGCCGGGCACGTAGCGGGTTTTGAGATCGGCCAAGTCCTGCCCAGATGAAAACGCCCGGCCTGCGCCTGTGATGATGATGGCTTTGACGGCTGCATCGCGTTCAGCGGACTTCAGGGCCTCGGCGAGCTGAGTCGTGAGTTCATTATTGAAGGCGTTGAGAACATCGGGACGGTTGAGCGTGATCGTGCAGACGCCATTGACGGTTGTCGTCTGAACGGATTGGACAGCGGGTGAAGTTTGCGCGACGGACATGAGTGAATCCTCTTAACGGCCGGTGAAATTCGGCTTGCGTTTTTCGACGAAGGCTTTCATGCCTTCTTTTTGATCATGGGTGGAGAAAAGCATGTAGAAGAGCTTACGTTCGTGGAGCACGCCTTCGGTGAGGTTGAGTTCGTGAGCCTTGAGGACTGCTTCCTTGGCAAGCTTAAGAGCGACGGGGCCTTTTTTCGCCATGTCTCGTGCGAGCTTGAGAGATGCAGAGAACCAATGCTCGGGCGGAACGACGCGGCTGACGAGGCCGGCGGCGAAGGCTTCGTGTGCCGTGAGGTTGCGACCCGTGAGAATGACATCCATTGCAGCGGCCTTGCCGACGGCGCGAGTGAGGCGCTGGGTGCCGCCTGCGCCGGGCATGACGCCGAGATTAATTTCGGGCTGGCCGATCTGGGCGGATTCGGAACAGACGATGACATCGCACATCATCATGAGTTCGCATCCGCCGCCGAGCGCGAAGCCTGAGACCGCTGCGACGATGGGTTTCTTGATCCGCGCAATGCGGTCCCAGGTGGCGAACTGGTCGCGGTCATACATTTCAAAAGTGGATTTTTCGGCCATGTCGCCGATGTCCGCACCGGCAGCCCAGGCTCGCTCGTTGCCGGCGAGCAGCATGACAAAGATGTCGGGGTCATTGTCGAAGGCTTCAAGCTGATCCGCGAGCTGAGTCATCAACTCGGGATTGAGCGCGTTGAGCACCTTGGGACGATTGAGACGCACGATGCCGACATGGTCCTGCGTTTCGGAAAGAATGAGCTGTTCGCTGGTGGTTGACATGGGTTTTGTCTCGAGAACGGTCATTGCGATTGGGCTCGTGCGATGATTGAAGCGAGGACTGATTTGGGCAGGATTCGCTGAATCTGGCGGCCCCTGCCGACGATCCGTGCGCCATCATACGCGATGATTTCGCAGACCAGAGTGGAAGGATTCAGTT
>DASZQE010000080.1:0-3294 GCA_035550175.1 Phycisphaerales bacterium
TGGGCGTATTTGCGAGCGACAGTGCCGAGGACGCCGAAGGTTGTTGCGACAGCATTGCAGCCGCCTTCAATTGCGAGCTTCACGATGTTCTCGCCATCGAAATAGATCGGGTTCTTCGCAAAGCTTGCGCCGGCGGAGTGCTCGATGCCCTGATCCACGGGAAGAATTGACAGGTAACCTGTGCCGGCAAGACGGCCGGTGTTGAACATGGCGTTCAGATTTCGGAGCACCTGCGGGTTACGATCCGATGCGGCCCAGACGCGGTCCACAAAATCGGGACCGGGGAGTTGCAGCCCGGATTTGTCCACCTTCGCCTTGAAATTGAGGAGAGCATCCGCCTCCGCGCCCAGCAGGCTGCGAACGGATGAATTGGATGAAGCGTGATGTGAAGGGGGGGCGGTCATGGTGGTCATGAAAAACTCCTCGATTTCACCTCATTCTATCAGGTTTATCGTGGATTCGACGCGGAACCTTGCAGGAGATCTAAGCCCTTGAGGGTGATTGAAATCTCCACGCCGGATAGGCCTTCTTTTCTCAATGTGATCAGGCCGAGTTTATGCAACATGACGACAGCGCGTCCGTCAATGCTTGTGCTGTAGGTGCATCTCTGCGCGCTCAGAATGAACAATCCATGAGCGGCTTCGATTGCATCATCCGAACTCCACAGGCGTGTGCCTAACATTCTTCGACCTTCGAAAATGTTCGCGGGTCCACCAATCAGTGCGCTGGTACCAGCAGCAAGATATGGACCCATGCGGGGATAGACTCCAGATCCCGAACCGGCCAACGCCAAGAACCCATCGACAATGTCTTCACCAAGTGTCGTTCCTTCGCGAAGCACACGATCGACAGGTGATTCATCCCTCCACGCGCTCCACACTGCGGCGAGTGCGTAGGCACCAGTCACCACAGTGGCAAACAGCCACGGCGGCTGCAACCATGCGCTGCCGCATGTGGTTCCGATCATCCACGCGATACACCAGAAAATAAGGAATGAGGCGATGGTCCAGACGATGCCGAGCCCAAGGACTGTCCAGCCGTCACGAATATGCTCCGCGTTGTAAGCATGCACTGCGGATCGCAATCGTTCATGTGATCCGTTCAATGGTCGCTCCGGAAATGACAAGCAAGTGAATCAATACCCGACCGCTTGGCCATCTGCGCGAAGATCACTTCCAGCGCAATAGGTGCCGTTATCCAACCGATAAATCGCCTGACCGCGACCGAAGCTGACGCTGCGTTCCTCAGCCAACTCGATATCGTGACCGCGGTTTTTCAGTTCTTCGTACACACTTGTGGCGTAGCCAGGCTCAATGGTCACTTTCATACCGGCCATCACCTGCCAGCGAGGGGCGTCAAGCGCGGCCTGCGGATTCTGATTGTATTCGAAGATACGTGTGAACACCTGGAGATGACCCTGCGGCTGCATGAATCCGCCCATCACGCCGAAGGCCATCATCGGCGTGTCACCGTTATTACCGGGACGCGATGCAAAGCCGGGGATGATCGTGTGATAGGGACGCTTGCCGGGACCGATCTGGTTCACGTGGCCGGGTGTGACCTCAAAGCAGGCGCCGCGATTTTGCATGGCGATGCCGGTGCCGGGAATGACTGCGCCGCTGCCGAAACCCATGTACTGCGATTGAATCCATGAGACCATCATGCCGTCGGCGTCAGCGGTCGTGAGGAGTATCGTGCCTCCGGGTTTGGGGGTGCCGAAGTTAAAATCCTGAGCCTTGCTCGGATCAATGAGTTTTGCGCGGGTGGCCAAATACTGATCGTCAAGTATTTCCGCGCATGTCACTTTCATGTACCCAGGATCAGCGATGTACTGGTGAGCGTCGGCGAAGGCCAGTTTCATGGCTTCGATCTGCAGGTGCAGGACGTCGGGGCAATCGGGCGCGAGTTTTCCGACATCAAAGTGTTTCAAAATTCCCAGCGCGATGAGCGCTGCAATGCCTTGGCCGTTGGGAGGAATTTCGTGCAGTCGTTGATGACCATATTCGAGCGAGATGGGATCAACCCAGTCGGCAGTATGTGATGCCAAATCTTCAACGGTCATCAATCCGCCTTCGGCATGCGCAGTTGCGGCAATCTTCTTTGCCAAAATGCCGCGGTAGAACGCTTCACCGTGGCTTTCGCTGATCATGCGGAGCGTTTGTGCGTGTCCCGGCATTTTAAAGACGTCACCGGTTTCGGGCGCTACACCTTGGTCGTTGAGGAACGTCTTTCCCCATTCGGGAAAATCCTTGTAGGCGTTCACGGCGCGTTTCCATAGCGCAGCGGTGAGGGGCGCTACCGGGAACCCATTGGATGCGTAGTCGATGGCGGGTTCGAAAAGTCTTTCAAATTGAAGCTTGCCGAATTTTTGAGATGCCATGACCCAACCTGAGACAGCACCGGGAACAGTCACGGGATCCCAGCCCTTGATTGGCATCGATTTCATGGCCGTGAATTTTTCTGGATTCACCGCCATCGGCGCCCGGCCGGAAGCGTTCAAGCCGTGAAGTCTGCCTTTTCCCGAATTGCCTTTCGGATCCCAGATCAATGCGAATGCGTCTGACCCGATGCCGTTTGTCGTAGGCTCAAGCACCGTCATCGCAATTGCGGTTGCGACGGCGGCATCGACTGCGTTGCCACCCTGCTGCAAGATTCGCAATCCGGCTTGTGCAGCAAGTGGTTGGCTGGTGGCCACGATGTTCCGCGCCAGCACGGGCATCCGCTGCGAGGTGTATGGCATGGCCCATTCGAAATCCGCCATGATCGCATTCTAGCGAATCAAGTGATGAATCACATTCGATTGTGAATGAAGTGCATGTTGATGAGCGCCATTCGCTCAGCCTTGGGCGCGATGCCAAGTCCAATCTTCGGCCTGAAGCCTACCGTTCACTAAGCCTTCAATACGAGCGTGCAGATCATCGCCGTGACGCTCGTAGATGATTCGCTGTGGGAAACCGTGTTGCTTGTTCTCGAAGACAGCTTTGTTCGGCGTGGATTCGACAAGCTTGAATTCCGTTTCGTCAGCTGCGCCTTTCGGACTTGCGATGTAATAGAGATCGCCGCCGCGTTCCTCAATTCGCAGGTATTCAAAAAACACGGTCTTGCCACCGCTGACCGTGCGGCCCATGCCGACCATTGTTCCCCCCTTGGCGGAGGTCCAGTGCTCTTCGGTCTGTGTTTCCGCGGACCCACCCGACCATGAGCCAGTCAGCCAATCAACACCATAGACTTCCTTGTTCATATCGGCGCCGAACACCAAGCCAGCCGGCATCTGGCAGCCGCTTGAACTCAACC
>DASZQE010000081.1:0-5140 GCA_035550175.1 Phycisphaerales bacterium
GTTCGCTTGTTTTAGCCTTGGGTCTTGCAGCAGTTCTGTGTCCGGCGGTGATGGCGCAGACACAGGACAATCCGCTTGTTCTCGCCCCTGCGACCGCACCCGAAATACCTCCGACCCCGCCGGAAACGCAGCAGATTCTCGATGCGGTTCTCGCTGCATATCACCACGCGCCAATCCTCGTGGATTCGGTCCGTCTCAACACACAAGTAGGAGACATCAAGGATCGCACGAACTGGACTCTTCAATTTGGCAAGGGGAATGACACATCCTTTGAATTTGTCGGCGGACGTCTCGCCACGGTGAACGATCGACTCTATTTCTCAACAAAAAGCGTGCTGGACAAGATCCTTCAACAGCAACTTGAGAACAATCCGGCGATTGCTGCAAAGGACGTGCTCAGCCCGGATTTTGTCCCGTTTCACTATGCCTTGCGGTATGGATCGGATTTTCAGGATGTTCTGCATTCGATGACATTCGGCCGGATGAAGTCGGTGCATGTCGTTGGCCATGTTGTAGAGGATCATGGCGCTTCGGGAAAAGCGATTGTTATCAAGTTTGAAGGCGACGACCACAGTGCCGGCAGTTTTCAAGTGGCAGCCGACACTCATCTTGTTCAAAAAATCGAATTTTCGATGAACGCGCCGCAAACCATGCCTTCATTTGGAAAAACGACGATTGAGTTGTTGTGCCAGCCTCAGATCCTGGATTCGCTCGACACGCCGATTGCAGTCAACCTGAACAATCGAATCATTGTCCACACGATGGATGATTTGAAACCGTCATTGATCCGGGAAGGTGACGAGGCTCCGGATTTCACGCTGAAAACTGTGGATGGGCAAACAGTGATGCTCAGCAGTCTCCGTGGCTCGGTGGTGGTGCTTGATTTCTGGGCCACCTGGTGCAAGCCCTGCCAAACCAGCCTGCCGATGCTGAAGTCTTTTTCGACATGGGCTGAGAGTTCAGGCCAACCGGTCAAGGTATACGCTGTCAATGTCTGGGAGCGCATTCAGGATCCGGAAACACGCGTTCGCACGGTGACGGAGTTCTGGAAACAATCGGGGAACACCGTTCCCATGCTGATTGATGTGGATGACAGCGTGCCTCCGCAGTACGGCTTTGACCGAGTTCCCTCCACCATAGTCATTAGTCCGTTCGGCAAGATTTCCGCGTTGTATATCGGAACTCTTCGGGACGACTACATCGAAGCTCTCAAGGCGGACTGCAATCGGGCGTTTGAGTGAAAGACAGTCTGGCGGCATGATGAACGATGAATCTTGATCCCATCTCAGAAGACCTGGATGATCTTGCTTCGGACACGGTTCCGTGCCCAGCCTGCGGCCAGGAAGTTTGGGACCAGGCTGATCGATGCTCCCATTGCGGCGAGTACATCATTCCCGGGCGTCGGTCAGACGTTCACAAAAAACGCAACCTCGGACGAATCCTATTCATTATTCTGTTGTTGATCGTCATACTCGTGACATTGTTGACGATCTTCAATCCGCCAGCAGCACTTTGATCGGAGAGTTTCGCCTGTGGAGTCCCAAGCAATTCATGCCTTTGCAGCAAAGGCTCATGTTCGCGCATTTACAATTGTTGAATTGCTCGTTGTCATCGGCATTGTGGCGCTTCTCGTGGCGCTTCTGGCACCGGCGCTCTCGAGTATGAAGGAATCGTCCGGCGAGACGCGGTGTGCGAGCAATCTGCGGCAAATCGGAATCGCAACCATCAACTACGTTTCACTGCATGGTAATTGCCTTCCGCAGCAGAAGGTGACGATCGCTCCGGGGACTGAGACGGTCATCGGTGCGTTGTTTGGCGGGAAAAAGGGTCAGCTGCCCGCGTATGACATCAACGTGGTCGGCGCGGACAAGAGGCCTTTGAACAAGTATCTCACAGGCGGAAGTGCGTTTGGTCCGGACTCTGAAGTTCCAGTCTTTGAGTGTCCGCTTGATCGGGGGCAGCCGCCTCACCCGTTTCTTCCTCAGACCGACAGTATGTACGACTTCATCGGCACTTCGTACAACTTGAACGACCATACGTTGAACAGCGAATCGTGTACGACGCTGGTTCCGCAGTTCACGGGCACCAGACCCGGAGGCAAAATGCCTGGTGTCGCAGATCCCACGAAGACATGGATGATCGCTGACATCCCCGTCTACAACTATCAGGATGACAATCAGAATGGCGTCGCCGATGATGATCGTTTGCAGCGGTGGCATTTCAAGACAGCCCGTGTGAACATGTGCTTTGTTGATGGACACATTGGTGTGGGAATCGATCTGACAAAAGGTCTGGAAAACACCGCGCGAACGTATACATTCCTGCCTTCGCCGAATTGGAACTGCGGCAATCCTCCCGTTCCACAGCCATAACTCATTCCGCACGGATGCGTCGGGAGAATCGCTTCAATTACACGAAGCCGGCAGCATCGCCACGGGTAATGAAGATGTAGTTCACGGTGTTCAGGAACTGTGCCAGCACCAGATTGATGGCGATGATGGCGAGAAAACTGGCCACAAAGGCTTCCGTCGCTGCGCGTCCCACGCCGGATGCTCCTGCGGAGCAGTTGAATCCTTTGTAACAGGAAATCAAGCCGATGCTCAGTCCGAAGAACACGCTTTTGATCAGCCCGCTTGTCGGCTCCCACCAATCCACAAACTGACTTGTGAATTCCCAATACTCGAAAACGGACACGCCATGCAGGCGAACGGTGATCAGCCACGCGCCCCACACGCCCAGCATGTCCGAATAGATGGTCAACAAAGGCGTCATGACGACGCACGCCACGACGCGCGGAACGACCAGGTAGGCGATCGGGTCAGCGGCCATTGCCCGCATGGCGTCAAGTTGCTCAGTCACGCGCATGGTGCCCAATTCGGCCGCCAACGCTCCACCGACACGGCCAGCGACCATCACCGCCGCCAACACGGGTCCGATCTGTTTCACCACGCTGATGTTGATGACTCCGCCGAGCTTTCCTTCCTGGCCGATCGTGCGAAACTGATCGTACATTTCAATAGCCAGAATCATGCCGATGAACGCGCCGGTGATGGCAACGACGAGCACGGATTGAACGCCGACGGCGTAGAACTGCGGAGCGAGCAGGCGCCATCGGCACCACTTTCGCACTTGCGTGAACCAGCGAAATGTCGAACCTGCGAACTGCGTGAATCGCCCCAGCGACGCCACGCTGAGCAGCACCGACATTCCTAACTGCGAAATCGCTCCAAGCACCGCCTGCATGCGGGAAGCATATCCGACAAATGCGCCTTCGGATGACTCTCTCAATTTGCACAAATGGTTCGAGTTCTCGATAGTGTCGTTGTATGTCGAATTCTCGTTCAACAGGAATCAAATCGATGAAGTCCTCGCGTTGGAAACGGTTGGCCATTCGTTTTGCGATCCTTCTCGTGATTCTTCTGATCGCGAGCGAGCTCTTTGCACGGTTTTACCTGGGGCTTGGTGATCCGCCCCTGATGATCCATGATTCGAAAATTGAGTACATGTTCAAGCCTTCGATGACGTATCATCGATTTGGAAATCTGATCCGGTATAACCAGTGGTCGATGCGCAGCGATGATTTTCCCGAGAAGAAGGGGGACTCGAGGGAATTTCGGATTCTCGTGGTCGGTGACAGTGTGGTGAACGGCGGTTCACAGACGGACCAGTCAAAACTGGCGACTTCGATTCTGCAAAATCGATTGCACGACGAATTGAATCGTCCGGTCGTCGTCGGGAACATTTCTGCAGGTTCGTGGGGACCGCCAAATCAGTTGGCGTACATTGATCGTTTCGGGGTATTCGATGCCGATGCAGTAGCGATCGTTTTTTCCAGCCACGATGCCGCGGATGTTCCGACGTTCGCTCCGTTTGGTGCGGATGCTCCGGAGCATTCGCCGATACTTGCGCTGCAGGAAATTGTTCAGCGGTATAGGCCGATCGTGATGCAGAAGCTGGGATTGGCCGGAACGTCGCCGGGTAATGCCAAATCGCCACGTGATCCGCTAGATGAGAAGGATCGCGATGAGAGCCTGGCCGATGTGCGCACTCTTGTTGAAAAAATCAAAAACGCCGGGATTCCGGTGGTGGTGTTCTTGCACTTCGAACGCGATGAATCAATCGACAATCCCTACCCCGGACACGATGATCTGCAGAAGGCAGTGCAGTCGTGCGGGGTGGAGGTTCGCCAACTTGGCCCCGCCTTTCGTAAAGAAATCGAATTGGGACACAATCCATATCGGGATTCAATCCATCCGAATGATGTCGGCCAGAAGGTCATGGAGCAAGCCATTGAAGCGTGGGTCATGGAGGTGATGAAAGCGAAATCGCCTACAACTCAACCAGTCGAATAAATCCTTCGCAGATGGATCATGCTTTCCGTGGCTTTGTTTTTCCTTTGACTCGATCACGTTGAACTTCAAAGCCGTCAACATCAGGCAGCGACCAGCCTTCAGATTTCTTCGCTTGCATCACGGCATCGATTCTTCTGGCCACGGGGCTTGATGCTGATGACGCAGCCGAAGAATGCCGGCCTTTCGCGGTCCTCTGGCCAGCATGATCACTTCCAGATATATCGCTGACAGGATGGATCGTCCGGCTTTGATGCAGCAGCTTGATGAGCACTCGGCAGTTGCGCGCCGTGTCGATTGTGGCGGTGACCCAGCCTGCGGGCGCAAGCGTGCGGAAGGAGTGGGGAGCAAGAAAATCATGGACTTCAACAAGGTCTGCCGCAACATCAGGCGGAAGTTTGAAGGATATGCCGACCGACGGCGGAGATTCATTCAACCAGATGTGTGCGAGCAACGTCGGTTTTTTTCGTGATCCACCTGGCCCCGGTAGTTTGTACGCTCGTCCGCCCCATTGAACTGTGGAAAAAACATCGGGCATCGCATTGAGCGCGTTGGCAATTTCGAGCTGGAGTTTGTGAATTGCGGACGGCACACGCAGATGATAGAGCGATCGGCATGGTTCGCTACGATGCCCGCATGAAAAGTTATCGCAAGGAACTCTGGTTCAATGTGCCCGAACGCCGTGGATTTGTGAACATCACGCACGAAGTGGAAGACGCTGTGCAGGCCAGCGGTGTGCGTGAAGGTCTTGTGCTTGTCAATGCCATGCACATCACAGCCAGTGTGTTCAT
>DASZQE010000082.1:0-7583 GCA_035550175.1 Phycisphaerales bacterium
TGATGCGCGGGTGATGGTCGCCCCAGCGCTGCATGATTTCGTCGGCGAGGCGCATGGCGCTGCACCAGTTCACGCCGGCTTTTGTTCCCATGCGATCGACCTGATCATTGAAGGAGCCGGCGTCGATGGCTTCGCAGCAGATGGCGTGCATGGTGACGCCGGATTCCTGAAGCGAGTGCGCGAGGCGAGCGGCATCAATGCGGAGTTCGCCTTCGGTTGCGCCGAGAGGGAGTTCGACATCATTCTGCCACCAGGGGTGTGAAGTGTGATTGCAGCCGACCCATTGCATGAGTTCTGCGTCGGTCCTGGGGAGCACTCGTTCTTCAGAGTGTTCGGAATGCGCTACACCATTGGAATTTGGGGAGGCTTGCGGCCGATCGGTGATGGAAGCGAGGAACGAGAGCACGCCGCGTTCAAGATGCTTGAGGGGGTGCATCCTGCCATCGCGCGGGCCTTTGAGTTTTTTGGAATCGTCAATGAGGATTCTGCCTTTGGCGGCGCGGCGGGATGATGTTCCGGAGCCTGATTTTCCGGCTTTCGAGATGACGTTGTTGAGTCGTTTCCAGAGATCAGGTGCGCCGGGATGGGCGTCAGACTCACGGGGTTCGACGGCGAAGACGGTGCAGGCGACACAGAGCGGGCCGAGCATGGGTCCGTAGCCGGCTTCGTCGATTCCTGCGTAGATCAGCATGCGTGACCATTCTAAAGCTTCGTGCATTTCATGCGTCGTCGAGCGATGATCCACCTACAATCCACGTTTCACATGAGTTCACGCAAGCCCAAAGTTCTGCTCGCCATGTCCGGCGGAGTTGATTCCTCCGTAGCGGCGGCACTTTTGCTGGAGCAGGGGTATGACGTGGTGGGATGTTTCATGCGGCTGGGGTCGCCGGGCGAGGAATTGGAAGGGCTTCAGGAAGTCCGTGATGAATCGCTTGGGGAGGCATCGCATTGCGTACCGGGGCAGAGGTCGGAGAGCAAGAAGAAGATTCGCATCGGGCATCAGGGATGCTGTTCAATCAACGATGCGGCGGACGCACGGCTGGTGGCAGCACATCTGGGCATTCCGTTTTACGTGTGCAACTTCAAGCAGGATTTCAATCGCGTCATCGATTACTTCGTTGCTGAGTACAACGCGGGACGGACACCGAATCCGTGTGTGCGGTGCAATGACTGGCTGAAGTTCGGCAAGCTGCACGAATACGCGCGGCAGATCGAGGCGGATTTCGTGGCGTCGGGTCATTATGCGCGGATTGATGATTCGGATGGAGGACATCCGCGCATCCGGCGGGGCGTGGACACATCGAAGGATCAGTCGTATGTGTTGTTCGGCACGCCGGCGGAGCGACTTGCGCAGATGCTGCTGCCGGTGGGAAATCTGTACAAGCCTCATGTGCGGGAGATTGCGCGGAGGAATAATCTGCCGGTGTTTGACAAGCCGGACTCGCAGGAGATTTGTTTTGTGCCGGATAATGATTATGCGGCGCTGGTAGCGGCGCGAACGCCGGCGGCAGTGGGAGCGGGAGACATTCTGAACCGCGAAGGCGAGGCGATCGGCACGCATGAAGGGCATCAGCACTTCACGGTGGGGCAGCGGAAGGGGATTCGAGTTTCGGCCAACATTCCGCTGTACGTTGTGAACAAGAATGCGGAGCGGAACACGATCACGGTGGGCCCTCGCGAGATGCTGTTTTCTTCGGCATGCACAGCGGATCAGGCGAACTGGTTCACCCCCCCCTCAACAGAATCTTGGCTCCTCTGCACCGCGAAGATTCGGTACAACTCGCCGCCGGTGGGCGCGAGGGTGAGAGCGATTGAAGGAGATGGAGAATCGCGTGCGATTGAAGTGCGATTTGATGAGGCGCAACAGGCGGTTGCGCCGGGGCAGGCGGTTGTGTGCTATGACGAGCAGGATCGGATCATCTGCGGGGGATGGATTGACACTGCGACTTCATGTTGAGATTTTTGCGATACGCAATTACCGCTTGCGTTCGCCGCCGATGGTCAGCTTCACTTTTTTGGTTTCACCTTCGCAGGCATCACTTCCGCAGCCGCAATTTGCACTTTTCTTTTTTCCACCAAGCGATCGCTGAATCGGCCTGCGAAACATCCACAGGACCACGGCAACACAGCCGACGGTGACGAGCCAGAATTGCCAATCGCTCCACGGCATCAGGTTGCTCCGAACCAGCCGAGGCCGACGTAGGTGATCCACGAAGCGCAGTAGGCGACAACGGTCATGTAGATCAATTGCAACAGCGCCCACCACCAGCTTCCGGTTTCGCGGCGCGTGACGGCGAGTGTTGCGAGGCATTGCATTGCGAGGACGTAGAAAACGAGCACACTGGCTGCGGTTCGGGTGGTGAAGAGTCGGGAACCATCATCGCGAGTGGCGGACTTTATTCGCTGGACGACTGCGGAGTCTTCGGTGTCTTCGGAGCCAGCGAGCAGAACGGACATGGTGGAAGCGAAGACTTCACGCGCGGCAAAGCTGGACATGACGCCGACGCCGAGCTGCCAATCCATGCCGATGGGCTTGATGGCGGGTTCGACGCCGCGGCCGAGCATGCCTGCGAAGCTGTTGCGTTTCTGCCAGCGAGCTTCGAGTCGGTCGGCTTCGTCACGGAGCTCGTCGGCTTTTGCAGCGTCGGACTGCGCGATGGTCTCTGCCTGCTCGCGCATCTGGACGGCTTCGGCGGGGGGCTGACTTGTTTTGGGGTATGCGCCGAGCCACCACATGATGATGCATATGCACATGATGACGGTGCCGGCCTTGCGGAGGAACATCATGGCGCGGTCGTACGTAGTGAGCAGTGCGGTGCGCAGGCTTGGCCATTTGTAGGTGGGAAGCTCAAGCACCATTGCAGGCTTGGGACCCTTCAAGATGGACTTGCGCAGCATTTTTGCAGTCAGCAATGCTGCGATGGCTCCGAGCGCGTAGCAGCCGACGAATGCAAGGCCGGCGAGCCAGGGCTTGCCTTCAAAGAGCATGCTGATGAGCAGCACGTAGACAGGCAGCCGGGCGGAGCAGCTCATGAAGGGAATGACGAGGATGGTGGCGAGGCGATCGCGGTGATCGGCGATGAGGCGGGTGCTCATCATGGCGGGGATCGCGCAGGCGTGTCCGCTGAGCAGGGGCACGAAGGCTTGTCCGGGGAGGCCGAATTTTCGCAACAAGCGATCCATGAGGAATGCTGCGCGGGCCAGGTAGCCGGTGTCTTCGAGCAGGCTGATGAGGAAGAAGAGCAGACAGATTTGCGGGAGAAAGACGAGGGTGCCGGCCACGCCGCCGATCACACCGTCGATCAGCAGATCGTGAATCGCTCCGCCGCTCATTCCCCACCCGGTGACGCTGTCGGTCCACATCATCAAGCTGTCCACACCTGTGCCGAGCTTGGTGAAGAGGTATTCGATCATGTCCATCGGGAAGCTGGCGACTGTGAAGATGACGTAAAAGAGGGCCATCATCACGAGGAGAAACACACCCATGCCCCAGATGGGGTGCGTGAGCACGCCATCCACGCGGTCGGTGGTGCGCTCAGCGCGAGTTTCCGCGGACTTGTCGGTGGTTACGCATGCGGAGGAGACATCCCTGGCCCAGGCAGTGATGGTTTTGACGTCGCCGGTATCGGGAAAGCTGTTTGCTGGCGAAGCAGAGCCAGCAAGTTCCATGCGCTGCAGGAGTTCATGCACGCCGACGCCAGATCGTGCGCAGATTCGCACCACTGGACAGCCGAGCCTTTGAGAGAGTTGCGCATCATCGACTTTGATTCCTCTGCGGTCTGCAAGGTCGATCATGTTGAGCGCGACGACCGCAGGCTTGCCGACGCTGAGCGCTTGTGCCGCGAGCACAAGGTTTCGCTGCACATTGGTTGCGTCGATGACGATGAGGATGCCATCGGGCACTTCACCGAAATCAACTGTGCCTTCGAGATAACGCTTGCAGATTCTGGATTCGGGACGGTCAAGGTGCAGGCCGTACATGCCGGGGAGATCGACGACGTGAAGCGTGCGATGGTGATGGGCGAGCGTGCCGATGCGGGCTTCGACGGTTGATCCTGGAAAGTTTGCGGTCTTGGCGCGAAGGCCGCAGAGACGATTGAAGAGGGTTGTCTTTCCGGTGTTGGGGTTCCCGATGAGCGCGAAGCACTTTGCGGGCGCATGAACTCTTGGGTCGTCGTGCCCACCGATTGCGACAGTCGTCGCTGTTGATGTTCCACCAGCCGTCATGTCGGCTCCGCGACGATACCTATTCACCAATCACATCGCTGACGAGGATTTTGCCTGCCACTTCGCTTGAGAGGCCGAGTCTTGTCTGATTGACCTGAACGATGCAGGTGCTTCCGCGCTGGCACACGCGAAGTTCGCAGTGTTCGGTGAGCCCCATCGCGTTCAGGAGATCGCAGTCCTCACAACATTTTGCAGTTGAGACCACTCTTGCCCGTGAGCCTTCTCTCAATTGAGTCAAGGGAAACACCCGCTCATTCGCAGCGATCAGTGTGGGGTCAGGAATTGACGCGATGCGACTCATAGATGACTCTTGACTCTTCAATATCATACTCTTGATGATTGAGACTGGGTCTCAATTCCGGGAAAATCATAGTGCGGAGCCTTCCGAAGTGAAAGTGCAAAAACTTCCCAAGTTAGTGCCTATTTCTGCCATGAAATATCGGACCTAGCCATGTCCATCGGTGTTTCACCTCATCAAATGCAAGGCAGCCGCCGATACCGCCCCTCGGCCTGGCATTTGCTACAGCTTTTGAAGTACAGGCCGACATGGACCTCGTTTGATTTCGATGTTAATGACCCCGTCCCCTTGGAAAGGACTCCCAATGGCCACTCGAACCGTGACGTTCCAGCCCAGCAGGAAAGAATTCATTACCGGCATTGTGATTTTGTCCGCATTGGCGTGCATATCCATGTCGCGGAGCGCAGGGCCGGCATCGGTGTCCGCTGCGACATTTGAAGACAGCACAGTCGAGCGAACCGCTGAGCCGGTGAGTGCGGAATCGCCGGCGCTCATTCATCAGAGCTTTGTGCAGCCGCACGAGTGAACAGCCGCCATTGCTGTCCGCGCCGGATCATTCGCGAAACGGGATAGCAAAAGAAGATTGCAGCCCAGAGGTTGATGAAGAGCAGGTACGCCGGACCCGGCAGATGGTCGGTCCACCGAACAATGGGTGCCTGCACTCGCGGCATGACCCACTGCGAGAAATTCACGTTGAGCGCGGGATCGAAACACAGTCGTGCGCAGAAAGTTGTGAGCATCAATGTTGCGCACGCAACGAGCATTGATCCCTTTGGGATTTCGCGTTTTTGAAACGCGAGCCACATGAGCAGCGGCAACAGATAGAAATGGTGGAACGTGGCTGCCCATTCCCAGAAGTCAGCATGAAGCAGGTATCCCGCCATTCGCAGCGGAAACGTACCCGTTGTCCAACCAATGAGGGCATCACTCAGCCAGAGCATGTGAGGGACACACACAACCAGCAATGCCCCAAACACAAGGCGAGGTGAAGCGATCATCAGGCCGGCACTCGTCAGCAGAAGGCTGACATGAGAAAGCCACCATAGCTCTTCAGTTGTGCCATGCGCAATCTTGACGGTGGCGACAATGGTGAATTGCGCCAAGAGCGCAACTGCTATCACACGGTCCCACATCCGGGAGAGGAAGAATTTCGCGGGACATTCACAATCGGATTGCTGAAGGGGAGATCGTTGCTTGATATTCACGATCCTCCTCCGCCGGAGCCACCAGTGTCCTGAGTGAGCGCAGCGGGTGAAGTCGCAGTTTCCGCAGTGAGTGTGTATGTGTTGCCGCTTTGGTCCTGAAGATCGGATCCGGAGACCACAATTCCGTTCGGCAAGATGCCTGTTTCCATGACGCTGGCGATGTCTGTCACATCGGTCACCCATTCGCTGCTGGATGCGTCGGTCATGCGATGTTGTGCGTAAGCGGTTTGGAGCGCCGTTGTGATTCCTGCGATAGAGGCGGCATCGGCGGAAGTTTTTGCCTGTGATGAGTGATCAAAGTACTTCGGGAGCACCACGCCGACGAGAATCGCCAGAACTGCAATGACTGCCAGGAGCTCAATCAAGGTGAAGGCGCGATGCTTCATCGTATTTGGACACTCCTGAAAATGACGATGCCGAGGCGTTCTTCCAGATGGGGAACAGAAACGACGGTTGAGAGGGTTGCGATCGGTGTACTTCTCGAATCGTCCTGATTTGCATGACGATATGGTTATTCACCAGGGCAACGGACACATGAATTGTCAAGATGGTTGGTTTGCGCGGATTCGGCGAAATCATCAATGGGAGTCGCAAGGTGAAAATCATGCGCACCATGTTGATTTTGAATATCAGACCTGTGGTATTTCGCTTTACAATCCTTCCTCACGGCATTCAGGTATCTTTCCGGGAGCGTTGCCTCGGCAGATGATGAAATTCAAATACTCGGGATCTCGCAAGATGAAATCGATTCGCAGTGTCGTAATTGTCTGCTCAGCACTCTTCATGCACGCATGGGCGGCATCGGTCGCACAAGCGCAGTTTTCTGCGCCGCTGTCACCGAAATCCGCGCTCAATTCGAATGCGGCCGCTGATGTCGGCGGAGACAAGTCCGCCTCACTTGCGGCTACACCCTCGGGCACCGTGATCGTTGTGTGGGATTCGGATGAGAACATCAACAATGCGATCGGGACAGACCGAGACATTTTGCTTGTTCGCAGCACGAATGGCGGACAATCATGGACTGCACCGACGCGGCTCAACACGGATGCGAACACGGATGATCCGTCGGATCAGGACACGGCGCCGCAAATTGCAACAGACAATCTTGGACATTGGGTGGTGGTGTGGGTTGCCGATCGCGCCTCGCCGCGAGGTCCGCGCGATCTGGACATTCGCGCAAGCACGAGCCTTGATGACGGCGTGACCTGGTCGACGCCTGTGGCGGTAAACGCGAACACCCAAACGGATCAAGGCACGGATGATTCGCCGACGATTGCGACCGATGCGGCGGGAAACTGGATCGTGGTGTGGCGAACACTGGATTCGCAGCAAGGCGCGATCGGAACGGATGGTGACCTGCTTTTCGCCAAGAGCATCAACAACGGGGCGACGTGGACGACGCAGCAGATTCTGAACACCAATGCGGGTTCGGATTCTGGTTCGGATTCCAAGCCGGCGATTTCAGCGGATCACGCTGGGAACTGGATTGTTGCGTGGCGATCGACGGATTCGCTATCTGGAACGATCGGGACGGACGCGGACATTTTGTTTGCGCGGAGCGTGAATGCAGGCGCATCGTGGAGCGCGCCGGCGGCGCTCAATTCCAACGCTGCATCGGATGGGTCGGGCGCAGATGACCTGCCGAGACTGGTGGTGACATCCAACGGAAATTTCGTGGCCGTGTGGTCGAGCACGTCATCGCTCGGCGGCACGATCGGGACGGATGAGGATATTCTGTTTGCGCGGAGCTCAAATGGGGGGGTGAACTGGTCTGCTCCCGCTGCTCTCAACTCCACCGCGGTATCAGATGGCACAAGCACGGATCGTGAGGCGGACATTTCGTGCAACGGCAG
>DASZQE010000083.1:0-1663 GCA_035550175.1 Phycisphaerales bacterium
GAGCTGCAACAGGCGCAGCAGGCGGGTCAGAATCGCCTGAAGGCAAGCATTGCAGAGCTTGAGCGAACGCGAGACCAGGAAACGCAGAAAATCGATCGCCAGCTGAATTTGAAGATCGAGGGCATGCGCGCGGTGTACAAGGCGTTTGTCGTGGGCATTCCGCCGTTGCTTCCGCTGGGGCTTGGGATCATTGTGCTGATACGCAGACTTACATTTGAGCGCGTGAGCGTTCCGCCGGACCGGAAGGCTGGGTGAATCGGCGTTGTGTGCGCTGTGTGGAAATACAAGAATGGTTTGCGGTGAGTTGAGGTTGCTTTCATGAATCAGATGACACGAACACTGGCGTTTGCGGCGGCGGGAATTGTTTCGCTTGGGGTGGCGTGGCTTGCGCGGCCGGCGACGATTGATCGCACGGCGAAAATTGATGACACAGGAGAGCGATTCTTCCCCGAGTTTGATCCGCTGGAGCCGCGCAGCATGGAAATTGTCGGTGTGGATGAGACCTCTTCAAAGCGACAGATTTTTGATGTTGCGCAGCACAACGGGGTGTGGAGCATTCCATCGCATGAGAATTATCCGGCGGACGCACAGGACAAGCTGGCCCAAGCTGCGGCGAGCGTGATGGATGTGACGAAGGGAAGCGTGGTTTCAGACCGTTCGAGCGACCATGCGTTGTACAAGGTGGTTGATCCGTCCGCGGGAGACTCGCCGGCAGCGGGATCGGGGACGCGCGTGACGATGAAGGATGCGTCGGGCAAGACGTTGGTGGACCTGATCATCGGCACAAATGTGAAGGATTCGCCTGATCTGCGGTATGTTCGCAGTCCGGGGCGCGACCGCGTGTACACCGCAAAGGTCGACACGGGAAGCCTGACGACGAAGTTTGAAGATTGGATCGAGCGCGACCTGCTCAAGATGCAGGGGTCACAGATACAGGGCGTGGTGGTTGAAGACTACTCGGTTGACGAGACGTCGGGACGACTGCTTCGCAAGGGCAAGCTTGTTTTCAGCTACGACCCGAAGACGAGCACGTGGACCATGGACGGCCTGGGGCCAAACGAAGGGCTGAAGCATGAAAAGCTTGACATGATGAAGAATGCCTTGGCGGACCTGCAAATTGTGGACGTGCATCGCAAACCCGATGCGCTGAGCAAGCAATTGGCGGATGACAACGGCAAACTGAAACTTGATCCGGAGATCCTGCTTTCGCTGCAAAGCGCGGGATATTTTTTCACGAACGAGAACCAACTGGTTTCCAACCAGGGCGAAACGATCGTGAAATGCGCGGACGGCGTGCAGTACATTCTGCGATTCGGCGAGGTGGCACCGGTTGAGGAACAGACGGACCTGAATGCTTCTTCCGCAGATGGAAACGCGAACAACGCCCAGCTCGGGCGGTACGTGTTCATCAGCGCGCTGTTCAACGAATCCCTTCTTCCGAAGCCGGAGTACGAGGCGCTCCCGCCGGAGGCTGCGAGCCAGCCGGAAGCAGGAGTGCCCGCGACGACGCAGGCGGCCGCATCTCAGCCGGAGAATGATGCGATCCATGCGCAGCGCGACCAGATCAAGGCCGCAAACGACGCGAAAAGTGCTCAGTTCGACAAGCTTGTTGAAGCAGGCAAGAAACGAGCGGACGATTTGAATCGCCGATTTGCAAATTGGT
>DASZQE010000084.1:0-1617 GCA_035550175.1 Phycisphaerales bacterium
CACGTCACCATCGATTGCCTCGGCCCCGGAAAATTCTTTGGCGAAATCTCCCTCCTCGATGGCGGCGCACGCACCGCCTCTATCCGTGCCCTCGAGCCCACCCAGCTCTATGTCCTCTCGCGCACAGAATTCCACACTTTCCTCCGCACCCACCCTGAATCCGCCATCCACATCCTCTCCGTTATGGGTGAGCGTCAGCGAACCTCCACCGAATCCCTCCGCGGAATCAAGAATCCCAACATCGCCTTCGCTCACTCGCGCACAACGCTCTGGCAGCGCGTCAGCGACATCATCGCCACCGTCGCCGCCTCTCAATGGTTCACGCTCTTCCACTTGGTCTGGTTTGGCATCTGGATCAGCCTCAACCTCCTTGTCCCGCTGCACATACTCCCGCAATCCCTCGGCTTCGATCCCTTCCCCTTCGGCCTGCTCACCATGGTCGTCTCCCTCGAAGCTATCTTCCTCTCCATCTTCGTCATGGTCTCGCAGAACCGCCAATCCGAACGCGACCGTCTCCAGATCGATCTCGATTACCAGGTCAACGTCAAAGCCCAGACTGAAATCATCAACCTCGCCCGCAAGATCGAATCCCTCGAAGCCAAGCTCACCGGCTCCGACCCAACCAAATCCTGCTGATGCGGTCTCCGTATTTTTCTCATGTGTGTTTCTTGCTTGTGTACTTCTTCACCATCATCGCCTTCGTGTACGCAACCTGAAATCCATATCTCCGCGCGGTCCGCTCCGTACCCATGCCCGGCGGCCCGCCGATCGTCACCAGATTCGCACCTGCCTCACACGCCGCATTCATTCGCACAGCCATGAGCGCCTGCTGAATTCCGCGCCCACGAAATCGCGCATCCACCGCCAATCCATACAGCGCTGCGATCTCGCCGCGAACCTCCACGCTCCCACCGCCCACGCACACCTCTCCCGAATACGCCGCATACGTCTTCGTCAGTCTGTCCCTCGCACACTTCTCAAATACGCGCACGTCCGCTTCCCGTGCTGCCTCCCCAGCCCTCGCAAATCCCTGCGCAATCACTCTCGCAATTTCGCACACCCTATCCCCATCCTCCGCATCCACGCTCCGAATCTCGATCTCCCTCGGCAACTCACGCAACAACTCCACCCGCTCTCCACGCGCAAGTTCCCTGAAGAACACGTTCTCAAAACGCTTGATGTGAAATCCGCTCCGCACAAGCGCAGTGATCAGCGATGCATCCGCATACGGGCACACCTCCACATGTGCAACATGTCCCTGCTCCGAATACCACGCGATCACGTGCTCAATGTCGCTCGCGGTCACAGCACCCGACATGCCCAGCGAAATCGCCGTGTTCACCCACGTCTTCGCTTCACCTCTGCTCGCAATTCCACCCGCAATGCGCAGATGCTCCGCCGCAACTTCGCTGGTTCCCACTGCGTTCCGCCATTCTTCCAGCTTTGCGATTTCGATCAGTGATCTCACTCTGAATCATGCTCCAGCACAAATCATCACTGCGGGCACGCGCCCCACTCAAGAATCACCGCCGTCAGATCGTCAATGTTCACCACACCGTTGTGCGTCACGTCCGCAGTGGCGTTGTTCGTCCCCCAGTTCAAAATGATCTGCGTCAG
>DASZQE010000085.1:0-10625 GCA_035550175.1 Phycisphaerales bacterium
GGTCATGCCTCGTTGAGTCATCACTCTGCTCATCACCTGCGGGCATATCGCCTCATCGTAGATGCTCATGCCCGCGATGCCGCCTCGCCAGCACGTCGGTGAAAATGATCGAGCGATAGCAACCGCCTCGTGCTCAAAGCCGAAGGGCGCACGTTCTTCCATCGTGCATGCTTCGATGACCACTTTGTGCTTGAATCGTTCACCGGCAAGCAGTTCATCTGACGCTGCACCGTACGGAACGACGACGACAAGACTCTCGAGCGTTTGCGATTCATCCAGGCGTTTCAGAGTCGTCAGCAGCAATCGCCTGGCGCATTGGACGTCTTCGGGCGAATATGTGAGTTTCAGTCCGGGCCGATTCGGATCAAACGCAATCAGCGCTGAGATGTGATGATTCCCTTGTGCGAAGTTTCGCCCCTGTTCGGACACCTTCGCGACCTCAGTTTTCACGGTGCTGTCCAACGAATTCGTGCCGTTCAGCACACCCACGGCTCGCGCAAGCAAATCAAGCATCTCGTCGCAGCCATCCGCAATCCACGTCACATTCGTCAGGTCTCGCTCAAGCTGCGCACGCTGCCGGGTGACGGAGTCCGTTTCGGTGCGCATGTGAATGGCGCGATCCGCCTTGAATCGCCGGAACACCGCCATCTGGTTCATCTGCTGCAGCAATTCAAATGACTCGAACCTTGCTTTCACTTTTTCCCGCTGCTTGTCGATCTCCGCGAACAATCGATTCATCCGGACCGCGTCATTCTGGTGCTCGATCATCTGCTCCAGAAGTCCGATGGTCGTGCGAGAAGTCGCTCGCAGGTCCGTGATGTCCGTTTGAATTGTCCGCACACGGTTCCTTGCTGCTGACATTCGTCGCGGATCAAGCGATCTTTGCGGCAGCGGAAACTTTGGCAGCGGGCGCGTCGCATGCTCATTTAGAAATTCCCGCAAGGGTCGAACGATCGTGTGCTGCTTTGAAACTCCTCCCTCGCTTGCATCCGTCACGGTGATGCCTGCCGTCTTGTATTCCGCAAAATCGCGCTCGAATTGCTGCAGGTAGGTCAGCATCTGTGCGTCGGTGTAGATCGCGCGGCCATGCACGTCCGTCGTCTTGTGAAGATGCAGCCGATGCCGAACCACTCGCTGCCATTCCATCATGGCGATCGTGTTGAACGGGTTGAGCTCCGTCGCCCACACGTCGTGGATCGCAGCGCCCGGTGAGTAGTACATGCCGTCGGAAAACCCGAGGTCTTGTCCGATCAACGCCATCTGCGTGCAGCCCAGATGCCTTGCGAGATACAGCGCCAGATGCGCCACCGTCGCGCCCGCAGGCAACTCTCCCATCGGCCTTCGCAGCGAATCTCCGAGGAGGCGATCCAGCACGTTTGATGCGCAGCACCGCAGCGGGCCTGGATACGCATCGGGCACTGCGGGATTCACCTTCGGCTCGACCACCAGCGTGATGTCCTGCACTGCGTCCTTATCCAGCTCTTCATAGAACCGTTTGGAGATTTCGTGAAAGTCGAGGGCTGTGACGAAATGCGGGTGAATCCCGGATTTCAGCAGCAGTTTCAACGTGGTTTGCACTGCAATGATCACGCACCTGTCGCGCACGCCGGGTTCAGCGAGCAACTGCATGTTGCGATGCAGGCTCGGTCCCGCTGACACGATGACCGCTGGATATCCTTGAGCGATATTTCGCAATTCTTCCAGCCCATCGCCCCCCGCATAGTGATCAAGATTCAGCATCAGATTGCGCACCGTGTCCACCGAACGCACCAATGTGGTGGCCAGCGTTGTTCGCGCGCTCGTCACATATTCGTTGAACGTTGCGGTGAATTGGCCGACAGTGGCGCTCAGCCGCAGCTTGCTGGGGGGGTGTTCAAGAATGTGAACTCCCTGACACACGATCGATTCCGCGCCCTTCAAAGCCCCGTTGATTGCTGCGCGATCCTTTGCATCGTGCAGGAATATGACCAGGCCGCTCCGCAACCATTGTGAATGATCGATATGCTCGAAAACCGCTCGCAGAAGCTCAAGGTCCGGTTCATAGACCACGACCAGCGTCGCCTTGTTTGACCGCTCGGCAACCGCTCGCACGTGATAGCCGGCGCCAAAACCCAGCGCGACCACCACAGCGTGCTCCACGAGGTCAATGCTCTGGGTCAGTTTGCGACCTTCGCCGATCGGATCATGCCTGCTGCACATCTGTCGGCCGCCGACTTTGACAGCCATCGCGCTCTCATCACCATCGACGGGCAGAAACTCCACGTCGCTTCGCGGGGCCATCTCAGCAAGGCATTGCGCGAGTGCCGCGTTATGCACACGGAGTGCCTCCAGGTTCCGATGCAGCATGTTTGAAAGTATTGCAACCGTCATTTTTCGATCATTTTTGACAAGGGCACACCCATCCGCCCACCTGTGGTCTGCGTACGTGTTATCGGAACGGACGCGGTGATCGCTCCAAGGAACGCATCTCATGGCCATTCCCTTCATTACGCCGTATGTCTTTGAATCCCCGCTTCCGCTCGCACTGATGCTGGTTCTCGGCGGCGCAATCGCCTGCTGGATCGCTGTTCGCAGCAGTCAGTCAGGCGTTCTGAGGGGCGGAATTGCCGCAATTATCCTTGGCGTCGCCGTTTTTGTCATCGGAAGACTGGTGGTGACACCCGGCGAGCATGCTTCTGAAGTGGCCCATCAGCTCATCAATGCAGCCACGAATCGAGATCTGGTGGAGATCGATTCCCTTCTGGCGCCCACAGCCATGCTCAGCCTGAATTCGCAGACAAACCCGGGTATCAGTCGATCCGCAATCATTGATCTTGCCGACCGCAGCCTCCGCCAATTCACAATTTCCTCGAACTCAATCGGCGGGGAATCGATTCAAACGTCGGATTCCATGACCGGCGCCGTTTCGCTCACCTGCCGCACGATTGTCGATGGCGTTCCCTATCCGACGCTTTCAAGCTGGCTCATTCGCGTCCAGCGTCAGGACGACAGCCGCTGGCTCGTCACGCATATCACGTGTGTTTCGATCAATAATCAGCCGGCTTCAAGCATTCCCGGCCTGTGATGATTCACTCCGTCGGCGGTCCGATGGAGGAATCATCCGTCCCCGCCAGCCGCGATTTCGCGGAGTTTGAAAGCGCCGGAATCTTCACAAGCTGATTAAGCCGCGTAAATCCCTCCCGGCCCACAAGACCCAGCCGGACTGTCCGTCCCTCGAGAGCCATCCCGGATCCCGGCAGGATCAGCCGCCGATGCAACGTCTCCCCGGGTTCCAACGGGGGCAACTTCGTGCGGTTTTGCGGCAAGCCCGGCGCTTGCGCCACCGCATCCATCCGCAACGTGTCATTCCCCACGTTCGTCACGGTCATCGACAGCACAACGTCCACCCCGCCGGTGCGCATGTTCCGGGTGAACATCGGCGTCACGGACATCTGCACCGACGTCAACCCGATCTCGATCGGCACGCGCAGTTGCAGATTCACTTCCGTTTCCGCGGAGACGGTCACATCCGCATGCACGTCTTTCACTCCAGCGATCACGTTGCGGTCCAGCACAATCGTGATCGGTATCCGGGCTGTCTGGCCTGCAGCAACCGGCACGGTCAGCACCTGCGGAAGAATGTGCCAATCCGCATTGTCGTGAAGGCGGACCGTCACGGTGATCGGCGAATCCCACGGATTATGCACCACGACTTCATGCTCGTGCAGGCTGCTTTCCGCAGGCACGAATTGCGGCTCAATCGAGAACATTCCACGGAACTCGGCCAGGTGTACATCGATGTTGCGAATGAAGACCGGCAGCCTTCCGATCATCACGTTATGGACGCCGTTGACGGGATACACCGCGCGAGTGTTCCCGTGAATGTCCGTCACGTCGGCGGTGCTTTCACCCAGTTGCAATTGAACACGTTGCAGTCCGGGACCGGAATCATCCGTCCAAAGCGCAAGCGCCGACTGATCATTCCTTCGCCCGCGAATGATCCAGCAATGCACCCGATCGCCGATCTGCACTTCCCCGCCGAAGGATCGTCCCGCAAGCTCCCGCGAAAGCTCCAGCCACGGGCCGAACGTCGCATCAGGCACAGCCATCGCCGGCTGGTCATTTGACCAGGACCACGGCGAATCAATCAGCATGTGCTGCGCCCCGGCACGCCAGGTCCACAGCACTCGCGTCGCCAGCTGGATCACCTTCGCTTCAGCCGACGCTTCGTTGTCGTTGAATCGCTCAAAGCGGATGAAGTCCTTGCCGCCAGGCGATTCCGCACTCAGCCGTTCCATAACGCCTTCGTCAGGCCATTCAGGCGGAATCGTGCGAAGCGTTCCGATCCCCGGTCCCTCAATGTTCGCGATTTCAAGCGGTTGTTCCACGTAGACCCTGGGTTCGGACACGAATCCCGAAAGGGCGCTCCGCACCATCTCCAATTGCTGAATGTCCTCGGAATTCCAGAATGCCTCAGGCGTGCGCCCCGATCCGATCTGCCAAGCCTGAATTTCCTGTCCGAAATTCACAAGCAATTCATCAAGCCACGGTCGCCACAAGCTGGCATTCTTGCTGAACATCTCAAGCACCTGCCAGTTTTCAATTCCCAGAATGTTCGCAAGCGAATCGGGCAATTCGCTCATGTCCAGCACAACCTGGCTGTTTCGCAATGCCAGCCGGTCCAGTGCCGTGCGAACATTCTGGTATCTCGTGGACGTCTTGTCCTTGGTGAGCTGACTATCCCACACGTGAATGACCGAACATGCCGGATCAATCGTTCTGAGCAGGTCTTCCGTGGACCGAATGTGATCAGCATCGTTTGCACTGAATTCGATTCCGAATTGCGGCACATCTCTCGTCAAGCCTCCCGTAGATTTCGGCACAACGACAAATGTGAGCTCGCGCTCCCCGATCAGCGTGTTGGATCCGTGAACCTCCAGAATCGCGCGATACCACCCGCACTCATCAATCGGGGCTTCTTGAACGAATGTGGAATGTCCGTTCGGGGCTGCGAATTGCTCCTGGAATCGGGTGTTGCCCTGCAGATCCAGGATGCGAATGGAGGCGTGCAGGTCGTCATTGATGTGATCGCGAATGACGATTTCAAACACCGGCCTGTTCGGCTGCACGTACACGCCGCTCGTCTGGTTCGTCTTCAGCCGAATCTGCGGCAAGTGTGCGATTTCCACCGAATCAAACCACACCCGTCCCCTGATGTCATCCGCTTTCGGAATGTCGTACTGATCTGTTGACGGCTGGAATTGCCGAGGCTGAAGCACTTGCAGTTCGAGAATCAGGTCCGCCGCATGCTCATAGTCTCCCGGCACTTCAACGCTCAGGTCTTCCCATCCGTGCGTCTGCCCCACAAGCCTGCTCTGCACTCGACTTTCAGGGATGACTCGGCCCTGCGAATCCACGAACCACGCCACAAGCCTCGCGCGAGCGTGCTTCAATCCTTCCGTCTGCACTTTCGCGCTCACCGTGTAGCTCGCCAACGGCAGCACCGGCGCGGTTCCCGGCAGCGTCCTTGCGGCCATCGACCCGCCCTCCAGATCGAACTCAAAAGACCACTGACCATCCGCAGCGCGGTCATTGGTCAGCTTCATTTGACCGAAAAGCGGAAATCCCTGGTCTTCGGATCGGTACCTCACGAAATGATCCGGGAAATTTGCGCCACCCTGGTTCACTTCCTCAAAATCGAATCGACGGATGACTCGCCGAAGCGATGCGATCGGAAGGCCTCCATCCGGTGATTCATCCGCCCCTTGCACAGGCAAAAATGACGCCAAACAGGCCAGAATCCCTGCCAGCAGATGGATCAACAGACTTCGTCCCATGAAAAGAGTTATCGGTCAATTGCGGCGGCTGCTTCACGATTGCCGATACATCGTTGGGCCGGTTACCCCGGCCCGCATCTATCGTGCCAGCATCCACTTCGATAGCATCCCTCGCCCGAATCACCTGGGCCGTCACCGGCATGGGGCTTGTCGTCGTCGCCGGGGTCATTTTCTACAGTTGGGATCAGAAGCAGCGACAGATTGATGAATTGCACGCGCTCAATCAGCAGATGCAGAATCAGCTTGAAGAGCGCCGTGAGATGATCGATCGCCTCAGCCGCTCACGTCGGCTTGCGCATCTGGATATCACCAAGCAGGACACCGGTCCCGATCACCACATCAATTCCACCACTTTCACGTTCATTGAGCTTGGCGATGACGGCTCGGAGCTTGCTCGTCAGAATTTCACCGTGCCCGGCCAGACCATTTTCATTGATGCCTGGACCATCAAATTTGATCCGCACGATGTCGCCATCGGCGACGGACTCCGGGGACATTCCATCGTCCTCTTCCGGCGTGTGTATTCCGATCTCCTGCCGCCCGCTGAAGGCATCGCGATCGACACCCCCGGAGCCGTTCCGCCCGGATATGCGGCGGAAGACATCGGCAAGTACGAACAGCGTCTCTGGGCTTCATTTTGGGAGCTTGCGCAGAACCCCGATGAAGCAGCCAAAATGGGTGTCCGCGTTGCGCAAGGCGAAGCTGTCTACAAACCCGTCAAGGTCGGGCAATCCTACGAACTCTCCGTGGATGCAGTGGGGGGGATGAATCTCACCCCGCTCGCTCCGGCAAATCAAGCGCTCACCAGCGCGGAGCACTGACTCAATTCATCCGCGAGCCCTACCATGGCCTCGCAATGTCCGCACCAAGCATTTCCCTTTCCGTCATTTCAACCCGCATCATCCGATGCCATCGCTGTCCGGAGCTGCGTGCGTATTGTGCAGAAGTCGCTCGAATACGACGCCGCGCATTCGCTGACCAGAACTATTACGGCAAGCCTGTGCCAGGCTTCGGGGATCCGCATGCATCAATCCTGATCGTCGGTCTTGCTCCCGCAGCCCACGGGGCCAATCGCACCGGCAGAATGTTCACAGGCGATCGCTCCGGTGATTTCCTTTACTCCGCGCTGCATCGTGCCGGTTTTGCCAATCAGCCGACGTCCGTCAGCATTGATGACGGCCTTTCGCTCAAGCACATCTATATTTCTGCCTCGCTTCGCTGCGCGCCGCCCGCAAACAAGCCCACACCCGCGCAGCTTGCCAACTGCCGCTCGTATCTCGTCTCGGAGCTCAAGTTGCTCAAGCCTCGCGTGATTCTTGTTCTGGGAGGAATCGCGCTCGCCTCCGCCTTGAACGCAGTTCGTGAGTTCTCCGGCGCTCGCGTTCCCGCATTCAAGTTTCAACACGCTGCGGAATATGAAGTCGCAGACGCCCGCCTTCTCTGCTGCTATCACGTCAGCCAGCAGAACACGTTCACCGGCCGCCTCACGCCCGCCATGATTGATTCTGTTCTCCGCCGTGTCCGCAGGCTCGCCGGTCTTCCCGCAACTGGCTGACTCCTGCTACACTCCACGGAGGAATTCAGCACACACACATGTCTTCATCACCCGCAAAATCTTCTGCTCGGCCATCAAAATCCGACTCATATTCCGACGTGGCTGTAGCGCCTGTTTCCGGCTCACAGACTGCATCGCTCCGCGTGTGGATGGATGGCAAGCTCGTAGACAAAGCGGACGCCAAAGTCTCCGTTTGGGACCACGGGCTCTTGTACGGTGACGGTGTTTTTGAAGGCATTCGCGCTTACAACGGCCGTGTGTTCAAGCTCGGGTCTCACATTCGTCGTCTTTTCGGCTGTGCTGAAAAAATCCGCCTCAAGCCCGCCTAC
This sequence comes from Phycisphaerales bacterium, assembly GCA_035550175.1. Taxonomy (GTDB): domain Bacteria; phylum Planctomycetota; class Phycisphaerae; order Phycisphaerales; family SM1A02; genus DASZQE01. The sequence continues at coordinate 7,701 of DASZQE010000085.1, forward strand.
TCGATGGACCAGATTGCAGCCGCCATCCGCGAGACTCTTGCAGCGAACAACCTGAAGGATGCCTACATCCGCCTCATCATCACGCGCGGCGTCGGCACCCTCGGCCTGCACCCTTTCCGCTGCCCCAATCCAGGCACAATCATCATCGCTGACAAGATTCAGATTTACCCGCCTGAGTTGTATGAATCCGGCATGAAGGTCATCGTCGCCAAGCGACCTCGCATTCCGATCGAATGCCTTGATCCCGCCATCAAGAGCCTCAACTACCTGAATAACATTCTTGCCAAGATCGAAGCCATTGATGCTGATGTTCTTGAAGCCATCATGCTCAACACGCGCGGCGAAGTCTCCGAATGCACCGGCGACAATATCTTTGTCATCAAATCCGGCGAAATCTTCACCCCGCCGACCTCCTCCGGAATTCTTCACGGTGTCACCCGTTCATTTGTGATGAACGAAATCGCGCCTGCGCTCGGCTACAAAGTCAGGGAAAAGGCAATGAGCCTTCTGGAGCTTCTCGAATCTGATGAAGTGTTCCTGACCGGCACCGCTGCGGAAATCATCGGCGTAAGCCAAGTGGATGAGCACCGCATCGGATCGGGAGCGCTGGGGCCTGTGACCCGCACCTTGGCTGCTGAGTTCCGCAAGCGAGTCGCAAGCGGCGCACCTGAAGATTGACCACGCATACCGGTCCGTGTACAGCAATTTTTCCCGTTTTCTATTCCATTCGGCCGCTGTTCCTGTATTGTTTGCTGCCGAGTCTTCGGCGCCATTCGCGTTCTGTGTGTCAATTCATGAACTGTGATGGCATTCATTCTCGTGATCGAGGGGGGGCCGGGTCATGCACTGCAAGAACTGCGACTATCCTCTCTGGAACATTGCCGCACGGAAGTGCCCTGAATGCGGCACGGATTTTCTCCCGTCGCAATTCGAGTTTCGCCCCAACACGGTCAAGTTCTGCTGTCCGCACTGCAATCAGCAGTATTTCGGCACGGATCCGCACGGCCTGCTTTCGCCTCGCTCGTTTGTCTGCGTCAACTGCCATCAGCCCGTGAGCATGGACCAGATGGTGTTGCGTCCAGCCGACGGCGTGACCGAGGCTCAGACGATCGTCTCGGCGAATCCCTGGCTTGAGCGCGCACGGCGCGGCAAATTCAAGGCTTGGTTCGCCGCCATTGGGCAGACGCTCATCACGCCGGGCAAGCTCATGAGCGCCACACCCGTCAACAGCTCCACCGGGCAGGCGTGGTGGTTTTGGATCGTGACGCAAACCATCACCATGATCGTCGCCTTCTCTCCGCTGGCTTGCCTCTGTGCGATCCCGGCCATGTCTGGATCAGGAACCCGCGGCGGCTTGGCTGTCGGACAAATCATTTCGATAACGGCGGGATTCGTGTTCGGATCACTGATCGCCTTGTTTTTCTTCACCTTGATCTGGGGTGTCGCGACGCACGGGCTCCTGCGATTGACAGGCCCCACCCTTGGATCATTCGGCAGAACCTATCAGACCGTGTGTTATGCCTCGGGCGCAAACGTGATGACCGCAGTGCCGTGCATCGGGCAGTACGTCGGTGTCATCTGGTGGATCGTCAGCGCCACGATCGCCACCGTTCAGGGACAGCGGGTCACTGGCGGTCGGGCAGCATTCGCCGTCATTACGCCGCCGATCGTCATGATTGCCCTCGTCTTTGCAGCGTACATTTCATTGGTTGTCCTTTCCATGCCGTCAACGTCCTACCGGACCACCACAGGGGTCAGCGGCTCGTCAATCTCGTATAGCAACTCATCCGGCGTTGCGTCGATGGCTCAAGCTGTGTCCACCTACGCCAGCTACCACAACAATCAGATTCCTCGCCACGCGCTCTATCTCGTCACGAATTCAAACATTGAACCGGACGAATTCGTGAGCGATGACACCTCCACCAGTTTCAACACCATTCCTGTCGCCGACACGACGCTTGATCGCTTCGCAATGGCCAACTATTCCAGTCGACAGGCCATCGCACGGAAAGCCGCCGATTCCCTTCCAGCAAATGTGCTCGCGTACCGGCTTGGCGATTACATCTTCCTCGACCCTGGGGCGACTGTTTCAAATGTCGATTCTTCGCTTTGGACGGTGATCTTCTCGCCCGATCCCGATTCCGCCAACATGCCCGCATCCACGTTTGAGGTCGGCACGTTTGGCGGCGGACAACTCTCGTATGATTCTTCCCCCTTTCGCTTGAAAACGGTCATCGAGTCACAGAACATGACTCGTCGTCGCTGCGGCCTCCCGCCGCTTCCAACGGATGTTTCCCTGATTCAATCCGTGACGCATGCCAAGCCGCTGGCAATCAGCGCGGCCCAGTCCGGAAATGCTGATTCAAGCGATTCAGAAACCGACGATCAATGAAATTGATTTTGATGGTCAGGCTTTCCCGCCCCCGACGGTCAGCGAAACTTCATCGTCCTGCTCTCGCGTTTCCACATGCAGCCTCTGGGCACGCAATGTGGACCAGTCCGTCACTCGCAAGTCAGGCGCTTCCGTGGTGTCATGAATCTTCAGCAGGTTGTATTCATTGTTCCGCTGCGCCGGCGTGAACCCTGCGTCTCGGATCAGTCGGCAAAGCATCGGCTCATTCAGGCAATGCGTCGTCCCCGCAGCGCTCACCACGTTCTCTTCCATCATCACGCTGCCCATGTCATTTGCGCCGAACGCCAGTCCCACCTGTCCGATGTGCGGCCCCATCGTCACCCAGCTCGCGCCGATTGAATACACGTTGTCAAGGTACAGCCTGCTCAACGCCTGCGTTCGCAGGTATTCGCTTCCGCCGGCCATTCGAACCTTGCGCCCGAATTCCTTGTGATTCTCCTTGCTCCCACTTCCATCCAGCCGAGCCACTACGTCTCCCGGAAACTCCTGTCCCCATTCGTCGCCCTCGCCCC
>DASZQE010000086.1:0-4607 GCA_035550175.1 Phycisphaerales bacterium
GTTGTCCCTGAGAGGCTGATCAAAGAGGACATCCCACATTTTGCGGCCGGTGGGAAGGTCATACCCGCGAAGGTGCTGATCGAGACTTGCGATATAGACAGCGTCATTGCCGACGGCCGGTGAGGCGACGACGTCATCCTGCATTTTGTGAGACCAGAAAAGGTGTGCGGAATCCGCGGAGAGGATCACGAGATTGCCATCGTTGCCCACTGTGATCACATAGTTGTCATCAAGAATCGGAGCGACTTCGACGGCATGGGCGACCTTGAAGCCGCGCCACTCAGAACCGGCGGCATATGCCTGCCACATCACTTCGCCGCTGCGCGCTCCATAGATGAGGTACGGGCCGAACGCGAGGGCATTCGTGGCGGCGATCTTCTGAAGCATCTGCTTGGCGAGCATTGAGCCGCCGGCAGAATCGTGAATGTAAATGTGGCCGCCGGTGATGACCGCGACCCGCTGCACGTTGGGCATGTAGCGAATGCCGCAGATCTCATCAATGGGGCCGGCGACGGGGAGACGCCAGAGCCGATCGCCTTCTTCACGACGAACGCGGGTGAGATTGTTGTGATCATCAACGAGGAACACCGAATCATCCTGGACCCAGAAATCCTTGATGCTTCCGGACGGATCCGTGTACTGCCAATCAATTCGATACTCGAGATTTCTTGCTGTGACGGGGCCGATCGCGTACTCGCGTTCGAGTTTCATCTCTGCGGCGGTCAATTCCTCGGGATCAGCCTGTGTCTTTGCTGAAGACATCTGTGATGACGAAGTGGTCTGTTGAGTTCCATTTGAGCAACCCAGGCACCAAAGGACGATGGCCGCGAGCAGCGCAAAGAGAATGACCGTGCCGGCATCGGTCTGACGCCAGGATTGCCTAAGCAGGGTTGCGCTCAGAATCGAATCGAGCGGGCGGTGGGAATCAGTGGGCATTGAGCGATGACGAGATGCAGACATGAGCATAAGACTCCGACCCTCCTCACAAGAGTTTTCCCCTGTCCCCTCGACAAGAACAAGCGGTCCGCACGAACAGCGATCCGGTGCCGAACAGCCCAGTATCCAAGTGAGAGGCGTGATCGTCAAGCAGACCGGCAATGCGACGGAATTGTTGAGCCGCACATGGAATCGGGCTCGATCCTCAGCACATTCCTGAATGTGTGAGTGTGTACGAACGTGTGGGGCGATGAGTTGCCTGCAAGTGCGGAATCTTCGCTGCGAGTACCATGATTCGCCTGATGTTCAGCGGAATCATTCACCATGTCGGGCGGGTGTGCGAAAGGCGAGAGACGCCAAGCGGATTGCGGCTGGTCATAGAGTCGTCAGGCTGGGGGAGGCGGATTGATCTTGGGGAATCCATCGCGGTGAACGGATGCTGCCTGACGGTCGCAGAAATTGGTGCTGGGCCGGAATCCTTTATAAGAGTGAGCTTCGACGTGATTCCGCAGACATTGAGAATGACGACGCTGGGCGAGTTGCGGACGGATTCGCGGGTGAATCTTGAGGGGTCGGTGACCGCAGACACGCTTCTGAGCGGGCACATTGTTCAGGGACACGTTGACGCGACCGGTGACGTCGGGGAGATCCTTCAGAAGCAAGGCGAACATCGCGTTCGCATCAATACCGCACGCGAGTACATGGAATTGGTGGTGGACAAAGGCTCCATTGCGGTGAACGGCGTTTCGCTTACTGTTGCAGAGACTGGGCCTGACTGGTTTGAAGTGGCGCTGATTCCGACGACGCTTCGGCTGACGACGCTTGGGGAATTGAAAACGGGCATGCGGGTGAATCTGGAATCGGATTGCCTGGCGCGGATGGTGGTGAATTTCCTCAAGCGGAGCGAAATCGGCAAGGCGGGGTTTGTGCGGTGAATCAATGAGATGTGCATGGCGTGCAGACAGCGGGAGAGAAGCGGCACAGCGGCGCGTTACAATCAGGAGGGTGATTGCCTCTGCGCTCGTAGCTCAGTTGGATAGAGCATCGGTTTCCTAAATCGAAGGTCGCAGGTTCGAATCCTGCCGGGCGCGTTGTCGGTAAGAAGAACTGCTGAGAGGAATTTTCAAGCAGTGCAAGGCATGTTGCGGGGAAGGATTTTTGGAGCTGTTTTCATGAAATTGTGGCAAGCGTGCGTGTGCGTGATGGCGTCGGTGGCAGTTTCAGGCGGCGTTCATGGACAGGCCGTATTGCCGCCGGGCGATGTGAAAGCCGCGGTGAAGTACGATGCAGAGTTCTTCCCGGGCGCGAAATATGACGCAAACGTGAAAACGCCGGACAGCGTGCTGGGGTGTGAAGTTGGAAGCAGGCCCGCGACGCCGGAGGAAATCACAAAGGTCGTGGAGGCAATTGCGGGAAGCAGTCCGCGTGCGAAACTTTTTGAATATGGCCGTACGCATGAGGGGCGGCCGTTGCATCTGCTGGTGATTTCATCCGAACGGAACATTGCAAGACTGGACGGGATCAAGGCGGATGCCGCGAAGCTGGCGGATGGCATGCACACAAGCGAAGCGGATGCGAGCGCGCTGGCGAAGTCGATGCCTGCCATTGCATGGATGGCGTACGTGATTCACGGAGACGAGATGTCAGGCTCCGATGCGGCGCTGGCGGCTGCGTATCACCTTGCGGCGAGCCAGGATGAAGACACCAGGACGCTCCTGGAAAATGTCGTGGTGGTGATGGATCCGCTGATGAATCCGGACGGGCGAGCGCGGTGTCTGCGGGGGATTGCGGAGAACCGGACGGTGCAGCCGTCGGTGGATGATCAGTCGATCATTCACGCGCAGGTGTGGCCGGGTGGACGAATGAATCACTACCTGTTCGACATGAACCGGGACTGGCTGTTCTGCACGCAGCCGGAAACGCAGGGACGTGTGAAGGCTGCGATGGAATGGCACCCGCACTATTTTGTGGAAAGCCACGAGCAGGGATCGCAGGACACGTTCTTGTTCATGCCGCCGAGAGATCCGATCAATCCCAATATCCCCGCAAACGTACACAAGTGGTCGGTGAAGTTCGCGGATGGCCAAGCGGCGGCGTTCGATCAGCACGGCTGGCGGTACTACACGGGTGAATGGAATGAAGAGTGGTATCCGGGATATTCGGGATCTTGGGGAGCGTTGCGCGGCGCGATCGACAATTTATATGAGCAGGCGGAGATCGAGACGGACGCGGTGCGAAGGCTTGAGGGGCGGCAGGAAACATATCGTGAGGCGGTACACAAGCAGCTTGTGAGCACGATGGCGAACCTGCGAACACTGAGTGCGAACAAGAATGAAGTGCTTACGGATTTTGCCGCCGGAAGGCGTGCCAGCGCCGGCGCGGAGGCGCCGTATGCGAAGCGTGTGTTCGCGGTTGTGCCGGGCAAGAATTCATCGCGTCTCAGGAAATTCACGGACCTGATGCACATTCAGGGCATCAGCATGTTCACGAGCAAGGCGGTGATGAACACCACGGCGAAGGATCGACTTGGACGAACTTCGGAGGTGAATCTGCCGCCGGGCACAATTCTGATTCCGAATCGACAAGAAGAGGGCGCCATGCTGGCCGCGATGATGGAATTTGACCCGCACATGCAGGACGGATTTCTGACGATCGAACGGCGCGAGCTGCTGCGCATGGGACAGAGCAAGCTGTATGACATCACGGGGTGGAGCGTGCCGATGCTGTTCGACGTGGACTGCTATGAAGTCGAAATGGCCATGCCGAGCGGGTTGGAGGAATACTCGTCTCCGAGCATTCCTTCGTCTTCGACGATGGCCAGCGCGGTAGCGTACATTGCGGAGGGGGCAGATGACGCGAGCGTGAAACTGGCGGGAAAGCTCATGAGCAAGGGGGTGAAGGTTCGCGTGGCGGACAAGATCTTTGAGCTTGAAGGCAAGAAGTTTGACCGTGGAAGCGTGGTGGTGACGCGCGAGGACAATCCGGATTTCGCCAAGGCGCAGAATGAAGTCATGTCGGCGGCGAAAGACATCGGCATCACTGTGGTGGGCGTGGGAACAGGTCTTGGCGCGGGAGACCTGCCGGACCTTGGCGGCGAGCACTTCGTGTTGCTGACCACACCGAGAATCGCCATTGCGGGACATGGCCCATTTGATCCATATTCCTATGGCGAAGCATGGTTCATGATTGATCATGAACTGGGATTGGAGGCGGCGTATCTGAATGCGGACGAATTCGGCGCGTTTGACCTGCGCAGATACAACGTTCTGGTGCTGCCGGAGGGCGCGGGAGGTTGGGTGAGCGAACACGCAGGCGACTTGAAGTCATGGGTGGAAGCGGGCGGAACGTTGATCGCGATCGGAAGCACTGCGGGCGGAGTGGCGAGCGATGCCATGGGCGTCAGCGGGATTCGCAAATTGCCCGATGTGCTGACGAATCTTGATGACTACCAGCAGATGGTGGTGCGTGAGTGGGAGGGTGTTCACGAGGACGTGAACAGTGACGCAGTGTGGGCGCAGACGGCACCGGAAAAGGTGCAGTATCCGTGGTGGATCGGCGAGAACTCCGGGAAGGTCTCTGATGAAGAGATGAAACGGCGAGATCGATGGCGGGCGCTGTTCATGCCTCAGGGGGCGTTGCTGGCTGGGCGAACGGATGATCGGAATTTCCTG
>DASZQE010000087.1:0-11115 GCA_035550175.1 Phycisphaerales bacterium
GAATCTGGACGGGATTGTGCAGGATGTGCTTGCGTTTGCGCGTGAGGGCAAGCTGAAGCCCACAAAGACGACGAGCAGGGACGTGATCGAGCAGGCTCTGGAAAGTTGCGCGGGCGTGCTTGCGGCGAACACGGCGCGGGTGGTGCGAAGCGATGATACGGCATTCGAGTTTGAAGGCGACACGAGCCTGCTGGCTCAGGCAGCGGCGAACGTGATTCGCAACGCGGCGGAAGCGGTCAAGGAAGCGCATCGAGACGACGTGAAGGCGCGAGTGATTCGCATTGGAGCGGAGCGAAAGAGAATGCGGAGGCCGGCGGGCGGAAACGGGATGTACGTGGTGGTGTGGGTGGAGGACACGGGGAAGGGGATTCCGGCGGAAGCGAGAGAGCGAATCTTCAGCCCGTTCTTCACCACACGCGCACAGGGGACGGGGCTTGGACTGGCGATCGTTCACCGGATTGTGGATGCGCACGGGGGGCATGTTCTGGTGAGCAATCGGAAGGGCGGAGGGACGAAATTCGAACTTTGTCTGCCGACGCCGCTGACGTCGGGAGCTCTTGTGAGCGAAGGCGGGCGCGGGGCAAGCAGACAGGGACGACTGGATCAACACATCGAAGTGAAGCGGGCGGGGCGAGGCGCAGGACGCGACCTCGAGAACCCTGAATGGAGTGAAGCATGAGCCGAGCGCTGGTTGTGGATGACAAGGAAATGATGCGTGACAGTGTTTCGACGACGCTGGCGAGGAAGGGCCACACGGTTGTGACGGCCGGGGGCGCGAAAGCTGCGCTCGCAAAGCTCACTGAGCGGCCGTATGACGTGGTGGTGACGGACTTGCAGATGCCGGAGATGGACGGACTGGAGTTCGTGGAGGAACTGCGGAAGCTGGATGAACAGTTGCCGGTGATCCTGATGACGGCGTACGGGACGGTGGAGACGGCGGTGAAGGCGATGAAGCTGGGGGCGTTTGATTTCCTCACCAAGCCGTTCTCGGGTGACGAGCTGATGGCGACGGTGGAACGTGCGCTGGAACATTCGCGGCTTGTGAAGGAGAACAGCATTCTGAAGGCGGCGGGGAGCGTGAGCGGCGCGCGGAAGAGCGAAGTGACGCACGAGCTGATCGGAAGCAGCGAAGCGATGCGGCAGTTGACAGACCGGCTTGAGAAGATCGCGAACAGCCATGGGACGGTGCTGATCACCGGCGAGAGCGGCGCGGGGAAGGAAGTGGCGGCGCGTTGGATTCACGAGCACAGCCCGCGCGCGAAGATGCCGTTTCTGGCGATCAACTGCGCTGCGCTTTCGACGAACCTGCTGGAGAGCGAGTTGTTCGGGCATGAGAAAGGCGCGTTCACCGGCGCGGACAAATTGCGCAAGGGGCGATTTGAACTGGCGGACGGCGGGACGCTGCTGTTGGATGAAATCAGCGAGATTTCGCCTGAATTGCAGGCCAAACTGCTGCGTGTGCTGCAGGAGCGGACATTTGAGCGCGTGGGATCAAGCTCGGCTCGGGGAGTGGATGTGCGCGTGATCGCGACGACGAACCGCGACTTGCCGGCGGAGGTGGCGAAAGGAACATTCCGGCAGGATTTGTACTTCCGGCTGAACGTGCTGCCGGTTCACATGCCGGCGCTGCGCGAACACAAGGAAGACCTGACGGAACTGACGGGGCATTTCCTGAAGGACGTTGCGAAGCGCGAGGGGCGCACCGTGAAACGGCTTGATGAGGCCGCGATGACGGCGATGAAGGGGTATGAATGGCCGGGCAACGTTCGCGAGTTGCAGAACATCTGCGAGCGTGCAGCGGTGCTGACGAATGATGAGATCATTCGCGGGGTTCTGATTGAGCCGTGGTTGAATGCGAGCGTGACGGTGAGCCCGATGGATGAGGGCGGCGGCATCCGCATGCCGATTGCAAGCATGGTGGAAGTGAAGCGCGTGAACGGCGTGGCGGACAGCGGGGCTGCGAGTCTGTTGCCGGAGATCATCTGCGACGGGCAGTTGACGCTGGACCAGGTTGAGCGGGAGGTGATCGTGAAGACGCTGGAAGCGAACCAGGGACACAGGCAGAAGAGCGCGCGGGCGCTGGGGATCGGCGTGCGGACGCTGGGCTTGAAGCTGAAGAAATGGAAAGAAGAGCAGCTTGTGGCACAGAGCTTGTAGGGAATGAGGCATGGAGACGAGGGGACGGGAAGAAGCGCAAGGATTGCGCGTGGTGAAGTGTGTTCGAGCGTGACGGCGGAGCCGTCGGAGTTTGCGGATGATTGAAGGACTGCAAGACAGTGGAGCGATCGGGGCGCTGTCGAAAGTGCTGCAATTCACGGCACAAAGGCAGCGGATCATCGCGAACAACATTGCGAACCTGTCCACGCCGGGGTTTCGGCCGACGGACGTTTCAGTGGAGGAATTTCAGCAGCAGCTTTCGGACGCATTGGATGAGCAGCGGACGAGCGGAAGCGCAAACAGTGCGCTGGTGCTGCGCGATACGCAGGAAGTGCATGATGACGGAGGGCGCATGGTGCTTGAGCCGCAGCCGATCGGGGACAACATCATGTTTCATGACGGGAACGACCGGAATGTGGAATCGACGATGCAGGACCTTGTGGAGAACTTCATGGCATTTCGCACGGCGGCATCGTTGATGAAGAAGCAGTTTGACACGATCAACCTGGCGATCAGCGGCCGGGTGTGAGTGATTGAACGAGGAAAGGCAGCATAAGGAATGAATCATGTTTGGATCGCTGGACATATCAACGTCGGGACTGGCGGCACAGAGGGCACGGCTGGATGTGATCTCGGGGAACATTGCGAATGCCTCGACTCTGACGAACGCGAAGGGGGAATACGAACCGTACCGAAAGCGATCGACGATTTTCTCGACGGGCGATCCGGCGCATGGGAGCGAACTTGGGGTGCACGTGGATCGGATTGACAAGGACACAGGGCCGCTGAATTTGCGCTATGAGCCGGATTCGCCGTTCGCGGATTCGCAGGGGATGGTGGGGTATCCGAACGTGAACCTGGTGCTGGAGCAGATGGAGGCGATGGAAGCGGCGCGAGGATATGAGGCGAACATTGCGGCAATTGAGGCAAGCAAGTCGATGACTACGGTTGCGCTGGAAGTGTTGGCGTAATTGGAGACAGATGAGGAACGGGCATGAGTGATCCGGTTGGATTGATAGGACGCATGAGCGGCGTGACGCCGCCGCTACCACCGGCAGGGCCGAGTGGCGCGGGCGGTGCGTCCGGCGGCGAGGGCGGGTTGAGCTTCAAGGATCTGATGAAGCAGGAAATCCAGCGGGTGAATGATCTGCAGACAGACGCTTCACAGGCGATCGAAGACCTGGCGACGGGGAAGCGGGACGATCTTGAAGGGGTGATTTTTGCGACGGCGCAAGCGGACACTGCGTTCAAAATGCTTGTGGCGGTGCGGAATCGCGTGATGGACGCCTACGACGAAGTGAAGCAGATGCGGATTTGATCGAACCGATGGGTGGGCGCGGCCTGGAGGCTGCGGTTTGGATGAGGATTGGGGCGTTGATTCGAAAGGCAGGAGGCCGATTCGATGACCAGATTGCAGCAGATGATGCAGACGATCGGTGCGCAGCTCAAGGGGCTGTCGGCGACGTCGCGCATGCTGATTGGATCATTGCTGATCATTGTGCTGATGGGGTTGTTCCTGGTGAGCTTGTACGCGGGGAAGCAGACGATGTCGCCGCTTGGGTTGACGTCAAGCGTGTCTGCGGACGCGCGAAACGCAGTGAAAGGTGAATTGCAAAGCCGGGGGATCAATTTTGAAGACAAGGGCGGGGACTTGTACGTTCCGATCGAGCAGAAGTACGCGGTGCTGGCGACGCTTTCAGAGCGATCGCTGCTGGCGCCGGATCAGATCAATTTCGAGAAGCTGGTGGCGGATGACAGTCCGTTTCGCAGCCGGGACCAGAACAAGCAGCGGTATCTAGTGGCGAAGATGCACGTGCTGGAGGGGATGATCAGCTCGATGTCGGGGATCGACCGCGCAACGGTGGTGCTGGATCAACCGGACAGGTTGACTGGAATCGGCTCGGCGAGCATTCAACCCTCGGCGGCGGTCAGCATCTGGACGAAAGGGGATGAACTTTCGCAGACACAGGTGGACGCCATTGCGCGACTTGTATCGGGTGCGCAAGCGGGGATGAAAGTGAATCAGGTGATGGTGGTGGATGCGCGGACCGGCAAGGCGATGGCGGCGCGCACGGATGACCAGACATCAAGCGGCGCGTACATGGATGTGAAGCGGGCGGCTGAGCAGCATGCCCATGACACGCTGGCATCGGCCGTGCGGTACATCCCCGGAGCGATGATTGCGGTGAACGCGCAGGTCGATGCGCGGCAAGTCGTGCAGGAAAAGCACTCGGTGGATGAACCGAAGGTCGGTCCGCTGCGAGAGAACACGACAAGCAGCAATTCATCGGCCCCTGCGATCACCAGCGCACCGGGCGTGAGCGCGAACGTCGGCACGAGCATTCAGACCGCGACGGCAGGACCTTCGCGTTCAGAAGAGAAGAGCGATGTGTCCACCGTGCCGATGTTTCCATCGGGGACGGATCAGATCAAAGACACCAAAGGCTATGCGCTGAAGATCAACGCCACGGTCGGAATTCCCAAGAGCTATTTCGTCCGGCTTTATCAGGATGAGCAGGGCGACACCAGCAAGACGCCTGATCAGGCGACACTGGATTCGGTGGTGCAGCGCGAAACTTCAAAGATCAAGGCGGACCTTGAGCCGCTGATCGACACCAAAGCGCTGGACGGCGCAGTCGGCGGCACGCTGGTGGTGAGCATGTTCCCGGATTTTGAACTTCCGGTGGCCGGCGCCGGGACGATGCCGGGCGGAACGACCACCACGATGGCCAGCGCTGCAAACGGCGGCGGATTCATGGGCGGGATGATCACGGACAGGTTATTGACCTATGTGACGCTGGGCGGATTGGCGGCGGTGAGCCTTCTGATGATGATGATGATGGTTCGCAAAGCTGCGGTTCGACAGGAGCTGCCGACGGCCGCTGAACTGGTGGGCATACCGCCTGCGCTTGCGGGAGACGGAGACCTTGTGGGCGAAGCGGATGAGGCAGCGCCTGCGCTTGAAGGCTTGGAATTGACGGATGAAGTGCTTCGACGGCAGCAGATGCTGGAGCAGATCAATGAAATGATCGAATCCTCGCCCGGCGAGGCGGCGGGACTGGTTCGCAAGTGGATACGGACAGCCAACTAGAGGTGACACGAGCCGATGCGACCAGGACAGAAACTGCCTGAACGAGTTGAGGAGCTTGATGGAGTGGTCAAGGCCGCCATTCTGCTTTTAAGCCTGGATCAGAAATCCGCCGGCGCAATTCTGCGGGAAATGGCGACTGACGTCGTGGAAGAAGTGACGCGCGTGCTGGCGTCGCTGGGAGATGTGCCGACGTCGCTGACCCAGCAGGTGATCGAAGAGTTCTACAACCTGCGGATGGCGGCGCAAGCGGGAAAGGAAGGGGGACTGGATTATGCAAAAAGCCTGCTGAAGGATTCGCTGGACACGAAGATGGCGGACCGGGTGATTCAGCAGATTCAGACGCAGGTGCAGAAGACGCCGTTTGCGTTTCTGCAACGTGCGGAAGCGGAGAACCTGCTGGCGTTCATTCAGGATGAACATCCACAGACGATCGCGCTGATTCTGAGCCATCTGCCGCATCACAAGGCCTCGGAGATTCTGGTGGGGCTGCCGACCGCAAAGCAGGTTGAAGTGGTGCGGCGCATCGCCAACATGGAACAGACGAATCCGGACGTGATCCGCGAGGTTGAGGCGGGACTGGAATCACGACTTTCCAACATGCTGATGAGCTCGATGGAGCGAGTCGGCGGCGTGGAGACGGTGGCGGAGATTCTGAACCTGTGCGGCCGTGCGGCTGAGAAACAGGTGATGGAGGCGATGGAGGGTGAAGATCCGGAACTCGTGGAGCAGATTCGCCGGCTGATGTTCGTGTTTGAAGACATCAAGATGGTGAATGACAAGGGCATTCAGGCGGTGATGAAGGAAGTGGACAACGATGAGCTGTGCCTGGCGCTGAAGACCGCGAGCGAAGAACTGAAGGAGAAGATTTTCTCGAACATGTCCTCGCGCGCGGCGGAATTGATCAAGGAAGACATGCAGTTCATGGGTCCGGTGCGATTGAGCGACGTGGAAGCTGCGCAGCAGCGAGTCGTGGACATCGTGCGGCGGCTTGAGGATGCGGGCGAAATCGTGATCGCTGGGCGCGGCGGTGAAGGTGATCTGGTTGTGTGAGGAAGGCCACCGGGGCACGGACGCCGTGCATGGACACAGGGAGCATTGACGGGACATGGCGCTGATCAAGGGTGCAACAACGGATCGGCTGGTGAAGGACGCCATGGTGCTGGACCTTGCGGACCTGGGGTTGCAGGCTGAGCGGATGATGGTGCAGGCGAAGCAGACAGCAAATGAGCTGGTTGCGAAAGCGCAAGCGGAAGCCAACCGGCTGGTGTCCAGTGCGGACGGGCGGGGATATGCGGAGGGATTTCAGCGAGGGGAGGCGGCGGGCCGAATCGCCGGTGAGCAGGCTGCACGCGAAGAGGTGAAGAAAGCCTTCAGCGAGCGATTGGAGGAACTGAGCGAGAAGTGGCTTGCGGCGCTGGAACGCTGGGAGGGCGAGCGGCGCGACATGTATCTGGAAGCGAAGGAAGACGTGGCGAGATTCGCTGTGGAAGTGGCGCGCAAAGTGGTGCGGAGAAAAGTGGAGAGTGATTCGATGATCGTGCAGGATCAGGTCGCCGGCGCCTTGAGCGCGCTGAATCGGCCGACCGCCCTGACGATCCGGGTGAACCCGGATGAACGGAAGGTGATTGAGGAGGTGATGCCGAAGTTGAAAGCGGGGCTGGAAACCTGCGAGCACATCAGGCTGGTGGATGATGAGCGTGTCGGCAAGGGCGGCTGCATCGTGCAGACGACGGGTGGGGCGGTTGATGCGCGAATCGAGACGCAGATGGATCGCATCGCGGAGGCGATCGTGACGGGAACGCTCAACACTGAATCCGGCGAAGCACAGAAGGATTCGCCATGACCGTGCTGAGCGGGGCGATTGACATGATTCGTGAAATGGAGCCGCGCGAGTTCTCCGGAGAGGTGACGGCTGTGCGCGGATTGCGCGTGATGGTGGGGGACCTGCCTGCACCGGTGGGCACGGCCGTGCGCATCGAAAGCAAGCGCAGCGCAGCTGAGCGAGCGGGCGCTGATCTGCGAGGTGAAGTGGTGGGATTCAGCGGAGGGGAAGCGATCGTGATGCTCTTGTGCTCGAGCGAAGGCGTGGGGCCGGGCGATCGTGTGGTGGGTGAGCAGACGGGCGCGGGGGTGCGTGTGGGGAAGTCGATGCTCGGCCGCGTGGTGAACGGACTTGGAGAAGCGATCGACGGCGGGCGTGCGCTGGCGGATCTTGTGGTGAGGTCTGCGGCGGGCACACCGACTTCGGCGATGAAGCGGCGGCGGATTCTGGAGCCGATGCCGACGGGTGTGGCGGTTCTTGACGCGATGGTGACGCTGGGAAAGGGGCAACGGATCGGGATTTTCTCCGGTCCTGGCGTGGGCAAGAGCACGCTGACTGCGAGCATTGCGCGGAACACGGCTGCGGATGTCAACGTGATTGCGCTGATCGGCGAGCGGGGAAGGGAAGTGAAGGATTTTCTTGAGGGCGCGTTGGGCGTGGAGGGGTTGAAGCGAAGTGTGGTGGTGGTTTCGACCGGCGATGAGTCCGCCTTGATGCGAGTGCGCGCAGCGACGACAGCGACGGTGATCGCGGAGTATTTCCGTGAAGAGGGCGCGGACGTGATGCTGATCATGGACAGCGTGACGCGACTGGCGCATGCGCAGCGGCAGATCGGATTAACAGCGGGCGAAACCGTAGCGACGAAAGGCTACACGCCGTCGGTGTTTTCATTGCTGCCGGCGCTGATGGAACGAGCGGGCGCGATCGAGGGCGGCGGATCAATCACGGGCATCTACACGGTGCTGGTTGAGGGCGATGACCTGACGGAGCCGGTGTCCGATGCGGCGCGAGGCATTCTGGACGGGCACATCGCGCTTTCGAGAAAACTGGCTTCGCGGGGGCATTTTCCGGCGGTCGATCTGCTGGAATCGATTTCGCGTGTGGCGAATGACGTGTGTGATGCGAATCACATCGCAGCGCGCAGGACGCTTTTGAAGGTGGTGGCCGCATACGCGGAAGCCGAAGAGCTGATCAACATCGGCGCGTATGCGCGCGGGAGCAATCCTGCGTGCGACACGGCGATTGCGATGAAGAGCGCGATTGACACGTTCCTGCAACAGGATGCAAGGACCAAGCGTCCGTATCCGGAGACGTGCAAGGGGTTGATCGAACTGGGGTTGAAAGCGCAGCAGGAAATTGCTCAGCGCGTGAAGGCGCAGCAGGCTGTGGTGAGCGGGCCGGGCGGCCATGCGCCGGCCAACGCGCGCAAAGGAGCATAAGCGATGGCGAAATTTCGATTCACATTGCAGGCTCTGCTGCGAGCGAGAGAGGTTGCAGAGAAAAACAAGCAGCGCGTGGTTGCGGGGATTGAAGCGGAGCGGCTTGCGCTGGAGGGAGAGATTCGCAGGTTGCAGGAAGGCATACGCAGCGGCAAGGGGCAGATGCGGCAGCAATTGGTGGGGGATCTGGATATTGACGCATTGCGGCAGAATGCGACTGGCACGATGCAGAAACTGCGTCGAGCCCAGCGGGCGGTGCTGGAACTGGCGGGAGTTCATCAACGATTGGAGGGGGCGCGTGCCGATCTAGTGGAAGCGGCGAAGCAGCGTCGCGCGGTGGAATTGCTGCGCGACCGGCGTTTTGCTGAGTGGAAGGCCGGATTGGAGAAGCGAGAAGCGGCGGCGCTGGATGATTTGGCGGCGAGGGGCGCGGAGGAGATTGGATCGCAGCGATTTGTGCAAGGTGATCTGACATGATGCGAGCAATCTGGAACACGTTGAGCTTTCTTGCGGTGGTGCATCTGCTGGCGCTGCTGATGCTGGTCGGATGGCTGTGGAACAGCGGGCGATTGAACAGCGATCGCGTGACGAAGCTGCGGGACATGCTTTCTAAGACTCCGGCTGAGGAGCAGGCTCAGATTGAGAAGGACGAGGCGGCGAAGAAGGAGGCCGACCGGCAGGCACAGGAAGATGCGGAGCGAAATTCGCCTTCCGTGCAGAGCGCGGACCAGGTGCGGTTGATGAACATGATTCAGGATCGGGAGGCGATGGCGATGCGCCGGCTATCGGACGAGAAAGCGATGTTGATGGCGCAGATCGGGACTGCGGAAGATGCGGTGAAGAAGAAAGACGAGGAATTGGCGGCGAATCGCGCAGCGTGGGACCAGGTGACCGCTGAGGATCGAGCGCGACAGACCGATGCGCAGTTCCAGCAGACGGTGAAGGCGTATGAATCGATTCCGGCCAAGCAGGCCAAGAGCATGTTCGAGGAATTGATCCGTCAGGGGCAGATGGAGCAGGCGGTGGCGTACCTGGATGCGATGAATCCGCGTGCAGCGAGCAAGGTGTTGAAGGAATTCAAGACGCCGGAAGAAATTCAACTGGCAACGAAATTGCTTGAAGATCTGCGTCGGTTCGGCACGGTGTCGCAGCCGACGCAGGAAATGCAGAATGCCGCTGGGAATCAGCCCACAGGTTCATGATGGCGGAATAGCACAGGCGAATCTTGCGCGCAGTTTTGGTGCACATGAGCGCAAAAACAGCGTGAACGGTTTCGTGGGGTTTTTGAAAACCGAAACTGATTCCGGTTCCACGAGCAAAGCCAAAGGTTCATCTTCGCAATCGAAGGGGAATGTGGACCGATCGTCATACGCCGATCAGGATGATGCCGTCGCGGATGATGCGAGGACACCGCTTCAGAGTCAGACCCCGGCGGATGATGATGTGCGCCCGGATGATTCACAAGTGGACACACAACACATTGAAGACCAGACGGAGGTTGCCGTTTCAGCAGAGTTTGAAGAACCGGATGCGTCGCAGAAGCAGAACGGGAGCGAGCCGACCGACAATCGCGATGAAACTGACGATGACGCCGTTGACGCTGCTGAATTGGTTGCGCAGCTCGTGGTGACGGATACGAATGCGCAGCGGATCGAGATCACCGGGGATTTGAAGACGGAAGACGCTCAAGAGCCCGCTTCGGACGCACTGGAAATCGATTCAGAGAGTTCGGCCCAGGCGGTGAATGATGCAGTGTTGAGCACGACACCCGCAACTGATGCGGCGACAGCATCGAACGCCCAACTCGCTGATACACAGACAGTTGCAGTGCAGAATGTCATTGACGTGAAATCGAAAGACGTGCATCGATCGAGTGATGTGCATGCGACCAAGGTGCGTGAGCCATCGAAGCAAGTCGATGCAAAGATTCAGGCAGACGTTCCGGCGACCACTGCGGATTCTGAGCAGTCGATCTCAACCCATGACGTGAAGGACGCTGCGACGCGAAACATTCAGTCAGAAACACAGAAGCCGGCGGATCAGTCCGTGACGGATGCAAAGCCTCAAACCAACCCGGTTACGGATGTGCAGGCAGAATCGGTTGTTGAAACGAGAACCCCTTCTGAGGAGAGTTCATCGAAGCCGACCGACAAGGATTCAAGGGACAAGGCAACGAAAGTCGCCAACTTCATTCTTCAACGGAGCGAGCCGGGCGATTCAGCGGCAAGTGCGCGAGCTGAGCAGATCAACGCCCAGATCGCCCTTGAGAACGCAACTGACGTGAAGAGCGATTCAAAATCCGTGAACGCGGATGCAAATGGAGTGCAGGTTGATTCACTGTTGCGGGCGGTTTCGATGAAGGGATCGCACGCGACAGCGGAAGGCGGCAGCGGGCTGACGAGCAACAGCGGAAACACGCAGAATGACACATCGCTGACCAACCAGGTTGTGCGCGGGATGAACGCAATCGTTAATCAGCGGGGCGGCGTGATGACACTGCGGCTGAGTCCGCCCGAGCTCGGTGACATTCGCATTCAAATGACGCTCACGCAAGGCAATGTTGCAGCGGATTTGCGTGCATCAACGCCGCAGGCGCAGGAGGCGCT
>DASZQE010000088.1:0-8566 GCA_035550175.1 Phycisphaerales bacterium
TGAGCCGAACCATCCGGATGCGATCGGCAAGAACAAGCCGCAATCGCTCATCGGCGGGACGGTGAGCTACAAAGCCTGAATCGCATTTCTTATGGATGTTGCTGAAGCGGAGCGCTCGGGATTGAGCTGTGATGCGAAGCAGGAGCGTTGCCTGTTGCGCGCTGGAGCAGGCGTTCGCGGCGTGCGAGCTCGAGATCGTGATCGACCATGATGCGAACGAGTTCGTGAACCGAAGTGGCGGGTTTCCAGTTGAGTATGGCGTGGGCTTTGGAAGCGTCGCCTTGCAGGTGATCGACTTCGGCGGGGCGGAGATAGCGCGGGTCGATCCGGATGAATTCATTTGGATCGAGATCGACGCGCGCGAAGGCGAGGGCTGCGAATTCGCGCACGGAGATGGATTCGCCGGTGGCGATGATGAAATCACCGGGTTGATCCTGCTGAAGCATCATCCACATGGCCTGGACATAATCGCCGGCGAAGCCCCAATCGCGGCGGGCTTCAAGGTTGCCGAGGAAGAGTTTGTCCTGCATACCCATTTTGATGCGACCGACGGCCCGAGTGATTTTGCGTGTGACGAAGGTTTCGCCTCGGCGCGGGGATTCGTGATTGAAGAGAATTCCGCAGGAAGCGTGAAGGTTGTAGGACTCGCGGTAGTTGATGGTGGCCCAGTGGGCGAAGAGCTTTGAGCAGGCGTAGGGAGAGCGCGGATAAAAGGGGGTGGTTTCGCGCTGCGGAGTTTCGCGGACCATGCCGAATTGCTCGGAGGAGCTGGCCTGGTAGTAGCGGATCTGGTAGCCGGAAGCCTGCTGGAAATCGCGGACGGCTTCAAGGAGGCGGACGGCGCCGGCGGCGTTGATGTCCGTGGTGTAGAAGGGGTTGTCGAAGCTGACACGGACGTGGCTTTGCGCTGCGAGGTTGTAGACCTCGGTGGGTTTCACCTGGCGGATGATTGCGGAGAGCGAGTTGCCGTCCGCGAGGTCGCCGTAATGAAGGAATAGGCGAGCGCCGCGCTCGTGAGGGTCCTGGTAGATGGAATCGAGGCGCTGGGTGGAGAAGTTTGAGGAACGGCGGATGATGCCGTGGACTTCGTAGCCTTTTTCGAGGAGGAATTCCGCGAGATACGAGCCGTCCTGGCCGGTGATTCCGGTGATGAGCGCGCGCTTGCCGGAGATCGTCATGGCGGAAGTCTAACATTGATGGTTCGGGTGCGCGACGATGGGATTTTTGAGTGGATGAACAGGCGGTACGCACGCCGATAGTGGGGTGTGCGTACAGATTGAATGCGAGCGTTTGATGTTGCGTCTGACAGGTGTGGTGTGCGAATCAACAGTTGATCCATGAAATCCATTCGTCCATTCTGGCTTGGGTTGGTTCTGGCGACGGTGACGTGCGTGGGCGGATGCGCAACACCGTCGGCATTCGCGATCAACAGCAAGAAAGAGATTTCGTGGGTGACAGTGGGTGCGGACGGCAAGCTGGTGTACCGGCAGGATGAGCGTGGGAATCGCGTGCCGGATTTCACTGCGGTGGGATATGAAGGGCATGATGTTGAGCCGCCGAGCGTGGAGGTGCGCGAGATGCTGGAGCCCTCGCGCGGGGAGACCAATGCAAAGACGAAGATCAAGAAATATCCGGATGACACACAGAGGATTCAGGATGCGGTTGATCGGGTGTGCAAACTGCCGATGAATGCGGATGGGTTTCGCGGAGCGGTGCTGCTGCGGAGGGGTGTGTATCGGATTGAAGGGACGGTGAGCATCTGGGCGAGCGGAGTGGTGCTGCGCGGGGAGGGCGATGGCGAGGGTGGGACGCGACTAATTGCGACAGGCCAGTCGCAGCGGACGCTCATTGAAGCGGGCGGGCAAGGCGGCGCGCGGATGAATCCGCGCACGGAGACGCAGATTGTTGATACCTATGTTCCAGTCGGCGCGATGAACGTGCATGTGGACAAGCAGGCGGCAACAATGTTTTCGGTCGGCGATGAGGTGAATGTGCGCAGGCCCTGCACCGAGGAGTGGGTGCATTTCCTCGGCATGGACAAGATCAAGCAGGTGCCGGGGCAGCAGGAAGTCCGGCAGTGGGGAAGCGGAACCGCAGAACTGAATTTCCGCAGAGTGATCACGTCGATTGATGGAGGGGCCATTTCGCTGGACGCGCCGATCACCTGCGCGCTGGAAGAGCGGTTCGGCGGAGGCGTGATCGGCACGTATGAATTTCCAGGGCGAATCGAACATATCGGGATCGAGAATCTGTCAGCGGACAGCGAATATCGCTCGCAGACGGATGAAGAGCATGCGTGGACATGCGTGCGGCTTGAAGCGTGCAGGGATGCGTGGGTGCGCGATGTGACGACGCGACACTTCGGCATGGGGACGGTGCTTGTGGATCGCGGGGCTTCGCGCGTGACGATTGAACGGTGCAAATGTCTTGATCCGATCTCGCAGATCGAGGGAAGTCGGCGGTACTCGTTTTACGTGCTTGGACAGCAGACGCTGGTGCGCGAATGCAGGTCACGAAGGGGCAGGCATGATTTTGTGACCGGCGGGCGAGTGTGCGGGCCGAACGTATTTGTGGATTGCGTTGCGGAGCAGGCGTATTCGGATGAGGGGCCGCACGAGCGATGGGCGGTCGGCACGCTGTATGACAACATCAGCGTGACGGGGAACAGCCTGAACGTGATCAATCGCGGGGGATCGGGATCGGGGCAGGGGTGGGCGGGCGCGTGGCAGGTATTGTGGACTTGCCGGGCGGATGAGATCGTGGTGGATCAGGCTCCGGGGAGTCTGAATTGGTGCTTCGGCGCGCGATCAAGGCACATGTCGGGCGATGGCGTGTGGGAAGCAGCGGGGCGAATGGTGAAGCCGAGAAGTCTGTATGAGCAGCAGGCGAAGGAACGCAGGAGAGACAAGTGAGCAGTGGAT
This sequence comes from Phycisphaerales bacterium, assembly GCA_035550175.1. Taxonomy (GTDB): domain Bacteria; phylum Planctomycetota; class Phycisphaerae; order Phycisphaerales; family SM1A02; genus DASZQE01. The sequence continues at coordinate 2,922 of DASZQE010000088.1, forward strand.
TGAACAGCGCGAGCATTCTTCTGACAGGTGGAGCTGGATTTCTCGGCAAAGCGGTTCAGAGAGTTTTGCGTGCTCGCGGCGTCAATGATTCGCAGATCGCTGTTCCACGGCAGGCTGAGTTTGATTTGACGAGCGAAGGCGACGTTGAGCTGTTGTATGAGAAGCGCAAGCCTGAGGTTGTGATTCATCTTGCGGCGGAAGTGGGGGGCATCGGCGCAAACATGCAGTCGCCGGGAAGATTTTTCTTTGCGAACATGGCGATGAGCATGCATCTGATCGAAGGCGCGCGCAAGCACGGCGTGAGGAAATTCGTGCAGGTGGGGACGATCTGCTCGTATCCGAAGTTTTGTCCGGTGCCGTTCAGTGAGGAGAATCTTTGGGCGGGCTATCCGGAGGAAACCAACGCGCCGTACGGCATCGCGAAGAAGGCGGCGGGAGTGATGCTGGATGCGTACTGCAGGCAGTACGGGCTTGCCGGCGCGTATGTGCTGCCGGTGAACCTGTATGGACCGCATGACAACTTTGATCCGCGCAGCTCGCACGTGATTCCTGCGCTGATTCGCAAGTGCGTGGAGGCGCAAGAGCAGAGTGCGGATCACATCATGTGCTGGGGAACAGGATCGGCGAGCAGGGAATTTTTGTATGTCGATGATGCGGCAGAAGGGATCGTGCTGGCTGCGGAGAAGATGAGTGAGCCGACGCCGATTAATCTTGGGACGGGAATGGAGATTTCGATTCGTGAGTTGGTGCAGCTCATCGCAAGGCTCACGGGATTCACGGGTGAGATTCGATGGGATTCCACCAAGCCGGACGGCCAGCCGAGGCGATGCCTGGACACGCGAAAGGCGGAGAAATTGCTGGGATTCAAGGCGAAGGTGGGATTTGAGAAGGGGTTGAAGGACACGATCGAGTGGTATCGGTCGGCGATGGCAGGTCAGGGGCGGTAACTCGCACATCACAAGAAAACCGGCTGACGAGCAGGTTCAGAATCGCGTTATTGTTCGGTGAATTTCGATGAATCGGCAACTTCAGCCGGTCTTGTGGTAGGATTGCCGAACTCGGCATTTTGCCCAGCCGTACCGATGTTCTTGGCCTATTTTTGGGCACGCACTGGGCCTGTGCCGCTCGGACGCCGATGGGTGTCTGGGGCAAGGGAAGTCACCACTGTTCCGGCGGGATTGGAACGGTTTGGCGAAAGGAACGCGGATGAAGAAGGATGATCTGATTGTCGTTGCGGGCGGAGGCGGGTTTATCGGCGGACACCTGATTGCGGACTTGCGCAAGCAGGGATTCACGCGGCTGCGCTCGGTGGACATCAAGCCGTTTGACGAGTGGTATCAGTGCCTGGACGGCGTGGACAATCTCAAGTTGGACCTGAAGGACAAGGCTTCGTGCTACAAGGCCTGTGATGGCGCAGCGGTGGTGTATCAACTTGCTGCGGACATGGGCGGCATGGGATTCATTGAGTTGAATCGCGGGTTGTGCATGCTGAGCGTGCTGATCAACACGCACATGCTGATGGCTGCGAAGGACTGCGGCGTGAAGCGATTCTTTTATGCGTCTTCGGCATGCGTGTACAACGCAGACAAGCAGAAGAGCGAGGACGTTGTGCCGTTGAAGGAAGAAGATGCGTACCCCGCAATGCCGGAAGACGGCTACGGGTGGGAGAAACTCTTCAGTGAGCGCATGTGCAGGCATTTCCGCGAGGATTTCGGCCTGACCACGCGCGTGGCGCGATTCCACAACGTGTACGGCCCATTGGGTACTTGGGATGGCGGGCGTGAAAAGGCGCCGGCAGCGATCTGCCGGAAAGTGATTCACTCGAAGGTGACGGGTGATCACAACATTGAAATCTGGGGCGACGGCAAGCAGACTCGCTCGTTCATGTACATCGACGACTGCCTGAAGGGCACGCAGATGATTCTGAACAGCGATGTGATTGAGCCGCTGAATCTCGGTTCAGATGAATTGACGACGATCAACGGCCTGGTGGACATGGTCGAGGAAATCGCGGGCATCAAGTTGAAGCGGCACTACAACCTGAAGGCCCCAAAGGGCGTGAACGGACGCAACAGCGACAACACGCTGATCAAGGCGAAGCTGGGCTGGGCACCGAACATTCGCTTGCGAGACGGCATGGAAAAGACGTACCGCTGGATCTACGACGAGTACATGGCTCGGTCCAAAGGCCAGGTTCGCACTCCTGCCGCAGTTGCTCGCTGATTGCCGACGGGTTTTCAATCCATGAACGATCGGCAGACCATTGAGGGCGAGCGCAGCAGTGGGGGGGCGGCTGCGCGCGATGGCGCTGATCGCAGAAAGAAGACGATTCTCTTTCTGAGCCAGGTGTACGTGCCTGATCCGGCGAGCGTGGGTCAGCACATGGCGGATGCGGCTGCGGCGATGGCTTCGCGCGGATACACGGTGCGAGTGCTGACCGCGAATCGAGGGTATGACGACCCGAGCGTGAAGTACAAGTCGCATGAAACGATCGAAGGCGTGGAGATCACGCGGCTGCCGTTTTCGAGCTTCGGCAAGAAGTCGATCCCGGTCCGTCTGCTGGGCGCGGTGATGTTTCTGATGCAGGCGATTCTGCACGGTATTTTTGTGCCGAGACTGGCGTGCGTGGTGGTGAGCACTTCGCCGCCGATGTGTTCGGTTGCGGCGGTGATCATCGGATTTCTGCGAAGAGCGCCGATCAAGTTCTGGGTGATGGACATCAATCCGGATCAGGTGGTGCAGCTCGGGAAGATCAAGGAGAAATCGATTCCGGCGCGATTGTTCAATTTCTTCAATCGCGTGATTCTGAAGCGATCAGCGGATGTGGTGACGCTGGATCGATTCATGGCCGAACGTGTGAACGCCAAGCGAGATGTCTCGAACAAGCTGGCGGTGATGCCGCCCTGGCCGCACGAGCAGGCGCTGGATGTGGTGCCGCACGAGCACAATCCATTTCGCGATAAGCACAGCCTGCAGGAGCGATTCGTGTTCATGTACAGCGGGAATCACAGCATCGCTTCGCCGTTGACGACGATCCTGCAAGCGGCGCTGAAACTGCAGGATGATCCGCGGATCATGTTCATGTTCATCGGCGGCGGATTAGGGAAAAAGGAAGTTGAGGAGACGATCGCGGCGCACAAGCCGACGAATATGATGTCGCTGCCGTATCAGCCGATGGCGGACCTGAAGTATTCGCTTTCTGCGGCGGATGTGCATCTGGTGACGCTGGGAAATGAAATGGTGGGCGTGATTCACCCGTGCAAGATCTACGGCGCGATGGCGGTGGCGAGGCCGATCCTGCTGCTGGGGCCAAAGCCAAGCCACGCTTCGGAAGTGATAGATCAATTTGATGTGGGATGGAGCATTCAACACGGAGACGTTGAGAGCGCGGTGACCTTGCTGCGACAGATTGCACAGACGGACCCGCAGATTTTGAAGGAGATGGGGGCGCGGGCGCAGCGGGCGATTGCCACACAGCTCAGCAAGGACGTGTTGTGCGGGCGGTTCTGCGACGTGCTGGAGCGGGGATTGGCGGAGCCTGCGTTGGCGCAGGCGTAAGAGCCCGGAAGAATTCGGTGGTAGATTTCACGCACACACATGACGGCTGATGCACCATCTCGACCCGCGACAGACCAGTCCGGCGAACCGCTGAGGCCGGAGCATCACAGTCCGCACAGTATGAGCAATCGCGTGGCGCGTGCTCTGTGGGGAATTGTGTATGTGATTTTGTTTCGACCGTCTCCCCGCAATCTGCATTTCTGGCGCAACTGGCTGTTACGGTTGTTCGGTGCGAAGATTGATCGCACAGCGCGCGTATACCCGCGAGCGAGGATTTGGGCTCCGTGGAATCTGGTGATGGGGAAGTTTGCGTGCATTGCGGATGATGTGGACGTGTACTGCACGCTTCCGATCAGCATCGGGGACTACTCGACGGTGAGTCAATACAGTTATTTGTGCGGTGCGACGCATGATTTTGAGGATGTGACGCATCCATTGGTGCCCAAGCCGATCACGATCGGCCGGCGGGCGTGGGTGGCGGCGGACGTGTTCGTGGCGCCGGGCGTGACGATCGGAGACGGCACGGTTGTCGGCGCGCGGTCGAGCGTGTTCAAGGATCTGCCGGCGTGGGTGATCGCCACAGGCACTCCGGCAAAGGCGGTTCGACCGCGCGGAATCGGTCCTGCGGATTTCGGCGAGAGTCAGAAAATGGATTCATCGACAGGACGGATTTCTGCGCAGCACAGCGCCGGACACGGGGCTCGTCAGGGGGCGCCGCATGCTTGATGTGATGATCATCACGCACAACGAGTCGCTGAACATTCCGCATTGCCTGGATGCGCTGAAGGGCTGGGCGAATCGCATTTTTGTGATTGACAGTGGGTCCACGGACGGCACGCAAGAACTGGCGCGAGAGCGAGGCGCGGAAGTGATTCATCATGAATGGGAGGGGTATGCACGTCAAAAGAACTGGGGGCTGGAGAACCTGCCGTTCGAGTCGCCCTGGATCCTGATCGTGGATGCGGACGAAATCATCACGCCGAAACTTCGACAGGAACTCGAGAAAATCGTTTCTGTTCCGGTAGATCAGATCAAGGAATCCGGCTTCTACATTAATCGGCTGACGTATTTTCTCGGCAAGCCGATTCGTCATTGCGGGTTTTTTCCGTCATGGAATCTTCGGCTGCTGCGTCCGGGCAAGGGGAGGTACGAAGATCGCGAAGTGCACGAACACATCATCGTTGACGGACCGACGGGATACATTGATGAACCGATGTTGCACAACGACCGCCGAGGTCTTGAGCACTACATGGCGAAGCACAATCGATACTCGACCCTTGAAGCGAGATCGATTCTGCAGGAGCTGCGCAATCCCAACACCGAGGCGGCGGCCCACCTCACGGGTCAGACGCGCCGCAGGCGATGGTTGAAGCGATATGTGATGCCATGGGTTCCGTTCCCTGGAACGTTCCGTTTTCTGTACATGTACATCTTTCGCCTGGGCATTCTTGACGGCGGAGCGGGACTTGAGTTCTGCAAGTTCATCAGCATGTATGACGCATTGGTGGCGCTGAAATTCCGCGACCTGAAGCGCCAGGCGGATGAAGATGGCTCGATCCTGATGACAGACAAAACCGTGCGCAAAGCACTGGCGGTGCCGGAAGGTGAAGATTCGGTTGCGAAAGCTGAGCCTGGAAGCACTGTCGTGACGGTTCCGACGGTTCCATCCGAGCCGGCCTCGATGAACCGGGTTGCGCCGACTGTTGAGCCAAAAATCGCCGACGCCGTTCCGGCAGCGCCGACGGCTCCCGTTCCTGCTGTAACCATCATTGGTCCACCCAAGGCAATGCCGCGACATCCGGATGCGGATCGGTATGTAGCCATCGCGCAGCCCGATCGGCTTCCGTCGGGCAAGTGGCCTGCCATCGGCACGGTGCCGGTGTCGGTGCTGATCCCGGTGAAGAACGAGCGACTCAATGTCGTCGAGTGCATTCGTCACGTGCTCTGGGCGAACGAGGTCGTCATCATTGACAGTCAATCCACAGATACAACTGTTCCGCTTTCTCAGGCGATGGGCGCACAGGTATACCAGTTTCACTATTCGCCGGAAGGATGGCCCAAGAAGAAGAACTGGGCGCTTGAAAATG
>DASZQE010000089.1:0-1856 GCA_035550175.1 Phycisphaerales bacterium
ACTTTCCAGCTCGATTCATCCACGCCAAGCATGTCGCGCTGCTGCACGAGGAATCCGCCGACGATGCGATGCATCATGAGTTCGTTCGGATCATAGGTGGCATGGGCATCTTGCCCATGTCCCGATTGCGCCACGGGCAGGATGCCCGTGCTACGGAAGATGTCGCCCACCTCCAGCAGGCGGACATTCTTCCAGCGGGAACGCAGCAGTTGCAGCGCATCTTCGTCGTATGCCGGTGCGACGATCACTTCCAGAAGCTTGTCGATGCCTGTGATCGTCTCAGCTGTTGCTTTGTCCACGCGGTGATTCAGCGCCACAATCCCGCCGAACGCCGCAAGCGGATCTCCCGCGTACGCGTTCGTGAACGCAGTCGGCAGATCGGTTGCGGTCGCGTAGCCGCATGGGGATGCATGTTTCACGATGCACGCGGTCGGGGCTGCCAGTTCCTTTACGGCATTGAGCGCTGCATCCGCATCGAGCAGGTTAATGTAGGAGAGTTCCTTGCCGTGAAGCTGCTTGGCGAATGCGACGGAAGCTTCGTTGGGCTTCTTCCCCACCAGAAGCGTTGCTTTCTGGTGCGGGTTTTCGCCGTAACGCAGATCCAGGGCCTTATGGAGATTCATCACCAATCCGCCCGAGTCGATCCCGCCGGCGCTGGCGAGGTAGTTGGCGATGAGCGAGTCGTATTCAGCGGTATGCGCGAAGGCCCGCTGCGCCTGCTTGAGACGATGCTTCCCGCAGGAGCAGCCGTTGTGTTCCTTCAGATCACCCAGGACTTTTTCATATCGCTCCGGCGAGGTCACGACCAGCACAAACTTATGATTTTTTGCGGCCGATCGAATCATGCTCGGGCCGCCGATGTCGATGTTTTCGATCGCTTCTTCGAAGGTCACATTCGGCTTGGAGATTGTCTGTTCGAAGGGGTAGAGATTGATGCAAACCAGGTCGATCGGTTTGATCCCGTGCTTCTGGGCGGCGGCCATGTGCTCGGGGTTGTCGCGCAGCGCGAGCAGACCGCCATGAATATTCGGATGCAGCGTCTTAACCCGGCCATCCATCATTTCGGGGAAACCGGTCACCTGCGAGACATCCGTCACCGGCAACCCCTGTTCCCGCAAGAACTTGGCCGTGCCCCCGGTGCTGATCAGCTCGATGCCGAATTCTTTATGCAGCGCCGTAGCAAACTCGGCCAAGCCGGTCTTGTCGGAAACAGAAAGCAGTGCACGCTTGATGGGGATCAGGTCTGACATAAGGCGAAACAGTGTCTCCAATGGCGCGCGGATGGCAAGAGAGAGGGTGGGGAGGGCAGAGGGATGAGGGCATAGGGCAGAAGGTTAATAACCAATGATCAAATTCCAATGACCAACGTGATTAATGAATGGCATGATCAATGACCAATGACCAAATCCCAATGACCAACAAAGTCCCAATGACCAATGTCCAATGACCAGGGTCGATGTCGCCCGACCGTCGTCATGGCTCGCGCCAGTCATCCTGAGTCATCACGTGGTTTCGCCACACCAAAAGTAGCCGTCATCCTGAGCGTACTCGCGAAGAATCTCGGTCCCGCGGGTGCCGTCGAGATCCTTCATGAGTACATTCAGGATGACACATCAACAGTTCCCACAATTTTCGGAGCAGCGTACTCGCGAAGGATCTTGATTCGTGCGGGACCGCTGGAACAGATCCTTCGCGGGTACGCTCAGAGCCTGTGAACTTTTACGTGGCACAGGCTTTTAGCCTGTGTCCCCTTGCGACCGAATCGTCGTTTTTTGGGCTCCGGCGCAACCGACACAGGCTGAAAGCCTGTGCCACATCATAACTTCACGTGCTCTCAGGATGACGGCTACTTGTCG
>DASZQE010000090.1:0-2442 GCA_035550175.1 Phycisphaerales bacterium
GAGGAATCACCCGTCGGCCCCACCGCACGCGGAAATAATTCAATCCCGCCGATGTAATACACAGTGCCCGGAGGAATCAACGGCAACTGCCCGCCGCCTCGCCCCGTCGCATACACCGACCTCGGAAACACCGCGATCAACCCGCCGCTCACGCGCATCAATTCATCTTCACGACCCGGCACCTGGTACACCTTCTGAAATCCCGTCGGCAACCTGAGGTCCACCGAAAAATCCCGCAGGCTTGTCCGCAACGGCCCTTCGTCGCCGAATCCTTGATCAACTTCCTTCAAATCCTGCGAATGGCTCGCATTCGGAATGTGCGTGTCCGACACTTGCTGCGCCATCGCGCGTCCGTCGCTGAATCCCACGATCCCCGCTGCCGCGAGCGCCGCCGCCCTCTTCGTAAAGGCCGCGCCATACCATGTGCTCTTCGCCGCGCTTCTCATCGCTTGCAAGTATACCCCGCCCACCACAGTGCTCTCCAGCAAATGTCACCCTCCCACCCGCATATCACTGCCGCAATTCTCGCCGGTGGCCGCTCCACGCGCATGGGTTCGCCCAAGCACCTGCTTCAACTCCCCGATGGCCGCACCCTGATCCGTGCTGTCGCCGACACCTTGCTGCAAGTCACCTCCAACCTCGTCATCCTCAGCAACGCCGTCGCGCTCGAAAATGCTCCGCACATCCCGGACATTCACCAAGGCCTCGGACCACTCTCCGGCATTCACGCGCTCCTCATCACCAACCACTCGCACGAATACCTCATCTGCCCCTGCGACACTCCATTCATCACCGCTGACCTTCTGCGCTTGCTGCTCACACCCACGCCCTCACTCGTGTCAGTTTTTTCATTTGGTGCCGACTCAGACCCTGAACCGCTGCCCATGCGCATCAGCTCGTCAGCGATTCCATGCGTCACGCAAACAATTCATTCAGCAGATCACTCCCTCCGCGCCCTCTTGCAGCGACTTTCGCCGCATCGAGTCCCGCTCTCCGCCGACTCGCGACCGTTCCTCGCCAACATCAACACGCCTTCAGATTTCCGCGCGAGCTTCCCGTAGCCACAAGTTCACTCGACATCTTCACGCCCTGCCCGCCATTCACTCTCGCCTCCTGCTTCTCCAACTGCACCACCACGTTCTTGAACGCCGGCGTCTTCGATCGCGCATCCACCTTCCGCCCCACAATCACATTCGCCTCCGGGTAATACATCGCCGCATTGCCCGGCCGCAGCTTCCCGCTTCGCACCACCACATTCATCAGCGCGCCCGCCTCGCTCCGCACTGTCACCAGGTCATCGGCGCTCAATCGCATGCGCCGCATGTCTTCTTCATTCCTCAGAATCACGTCGCGCCGCTCCACCCCGCGATAAATATCCTCCTCCTCGTACACCACCGTGTTGAATTGCCCTTCGCTCCGCATCGTCATCAGGCGCAGCTCATTCTCGCGCAGCTGCGCACCAGGCTGCAATTCCTCCACATGCACCCTCGCCTTGCCGCTTTCTGTCGCGAATCTTCTCTCGTGGAATGTCCTCCCCTCCACGTAAAACTCCTTCTTATCCGCACCGATCATCCCCGCCCCGCCGTACCCAGGCACAACCTTTGCAATCAATTCCCGAACCTTGTCGTGGCTGCGCATTTCATCCCACTTCAGTTTTCCCCTATCACCCACAACCTGCTCACCGATGTCCGCGAGTATCTCCACCTCGCTTCTCGGCCCCTCGTGTCGCGCCGGCCCGCCGTCACTCACTCGCACATAGTTGAACATCGATTCCTGCGTTGTCACCTGCGATTCTTCATCGCGCGTCTTCACCGGCAGAATCAACGTCTCTCGTCCTCTTCCCCACGCATGGCCCGTGTTCAACGTCGTGTTCAGATACACCACGAATCCCGTTTTTCCGATCGCTTCCACCGCGCTCGTCGAATCAGGCGAAGCGCCATACAAGTTCCCGCCCAGAAATATCCCCGCGTCAAATCCGCCCTCGCGCGCATGCTCCATGCACGCCATCGTGTCCATTCCCTCGCTTCTCGGCAGCTCCACCCCAAGCTCTCGCTCCATCGCTTCCACCATCTTCGCCTTCAGCTTCGGCACCACGCCCACGCTCCCCACGCCCTGCACGTTTGAATGTCCGCGCAACGGCAGCAACCCTGCGCCCGTTCGCCCAATCATCCCCCGCGCAATCGCCAGGTTGGCGATCAAGTGTATATTCCCCACCCCATTCGCATGATGCGTCACGCCCATTGCCCAGCAGAAAATCGTCCCTTTCGAGTTTGCGTACATCGCGCCCACCCTCGCCATCTGCTCGCGCTTCAATCCGCTTTCACGTTCAAGCGATCCCCACTCCAGTCTCTTCAAACTCGCTTCAAATGCATTCCACCCCTCCGCGCACTGCTGCACAAACTCTCGATCAACCGCCCTCCGCTCCACCACTGCTTTGCACAA
>DASZQE010000091.1:0-2869 GCA_035550175.1 Phycisphaerales bacterium
CGTGCAGCGGCCTCATCACCGTTTCAATTTTTTCTTCCAGCGTGCTCCCCTCCGGATTGAAGAACCGCACAAACTCCACGAACTCAGGCGGACTGAATGCATGCACGTGAACCTGCGGATAATTCGCCTTGATCGTCCGCAGCAGTTCCAGGTACCAGCTCAACGGCAGCGAGGCGTTCATGCCCCCTTGCATCAGAATCTGCGTGCCGCCGATGGCCGTCAGTTCGCCGATCTTCTCGAGAATCTCCCGCGTCTCCAGCACATATGAATCTGCCTCATCGCCATCTCGTCGAAAGGCGCAGAACGTGCATTTCGCCGTGCATACGTTCGTGTAATTGATGTTGCGGTCAATGACATACGTCCGGATGTGTTCGCCGTGAATCACCCGGCAACGAGCATCTGCCCATCGGCCGAGCTCCGACATCGGCAAATCGTGGTACGCCGCCAACCCCTGCTCAGGGGTCATTCGGACCTCACCCTGAGCCACTGCATTCAGGAATCCTTCGTCCCTTACAACTGCATCCGGTGCTGTGTTCATGCCTGCGCTCATGTCCTGCCCGCAAAATCCGCAATCTTTCTCCGCGTCGAATAACCCCGTCAGCTTCATCATAAGCCGGTCTCGTGGAATGTCGATTCCCTCATCTTCACCTTTTCCTTTCACATTTTCCGTCACATTTCCGCCATTTTCTTCCGATGCTCTCCCTTGACACCCGGTGGGCTTTCCGCGCCCGGGAGGCCGATCCCGGAATCCGTTTTGTCAAGAGTCTTCACCATGAACACCCCTCAGACCTTCGCTGTCAGCCGCTCTCTCAACCGCCTTCGTCGGTCCATCGGCCTCTGCTCGATCGCCGTGATCATCGGGCTGTTCATCAACATTCTCGTGTGGGCATTCGCCGCATTCACCGCCATCCGCTTTGAAAACGCCTCCGATCGCTCTGCCAACGTCACCGTTGTGTCCGGCGATGAGCGTCAGCGCGCCGCGGAAATGCCCCGCGTTGTGGTCGAATCCGTCCGCGTCAATAGCGAAGCTCCGCCGCCGACCGTTCCCGCAAACGTCAATCGTCTCTACACGATGTACGACAGCATCTTCTCTCGGACCACCACCGTTGCGACCGGCTTTGCGACCGTCGCCATGATTGCCATGCTCCCGCTCATTCTCGCTGGCCTCTTTCTCTCCAGCGCCTCCGCAACACCAGGTTCTGACAAGACCGTGTCCGCGTTCACTTGGGCGCTTCTTGTCGCCATGCTTGTTCTCCCTGTCGGCCAGAAGCTCGGCCTGCCCTGGCAGGATGGCGCATTGTCTTCATATCAAACCATCATCCAGCCGATCAACGCCGCCACGGCCAATTCCTCGGACGGTGCTGCAAATTTCTCTGATTTCAGCATCCTGGTCTATGCTCGATTCCTGGCGCTTCCCATCGCGTGCATCGTTGGTGTCGGCCTGATCGCCCTGCGCTTCCATGACGGGGTCGCTGCCGCCATCCTTCCCAATGATTCCGTGCGTCTTGATCCCACGCTTGAACGTGAAGCAGGCAATCTGAAAGTGTCCAGTCTTCATGGCGGTCGCTCCGCTGTCGCCTTGCGAACTCTGACTGCGGCGCAGACCGCTGCACCCGTGACACCCGTTCAGACGCCGGCTCCGGCGCCCGCACCTGCTGCGCAGGTTCCTGTCGCACCGGGCGCCGCCGCAACACCCGGGCCGACGCCTTCGCTCAGCGCGCCGATGTCCGCCGGCGCTCCTCTCCGCCGCCTCATCTGAATATTTCAAATCGCGCGTGGCTTGGCGCTGCGAGCCCACGATCGCAGGTCGTCTGCCTGCTCATCCCGCTTCGAACATCCGCTTGTTCGTTCCGCCCTCGCCGATCTTCGCGCTCACGTGAGCCCCGCATCGCGGACACCGTCCCTCGTATTTCGTTTGTTCCTTGTTGCGGTACAGCCGTCCGTACGTGTGGCAGCATTTGAACCAGATCATCAAAAACTTTTTCGCTGCCCCAGCATCATTCGTGGGCGCGGCGCTTGGTTTTCGTAACCCGTGAATGTCCACAATGTCCTGCGGATCCGCCATGCAAGGCTCCCCTGTACATCTTGAATATCGGTCCGCTTCCCGCCCCTCCTTCATTCAACTCATCTGCACGCTGCATCAATCCGCTCGCACGCAGCTTTCGCCCGCATCAGGCGTTCGTCAATCTCCCGCCTCGCACCCTCTGCCTCGTTCGGGTCTTCCAGCAGCGTCAGATTGATCCGTACGTTCCACGCAGCGCTTCGCATCCCCGCCTCCGCAAGAATCGCCGCGATCGCCAGGTCGCTTCGCAACATCGTGTTGCTCTTCCCAACCAATTCCTCCGCCAACCCGAGCGTCTCCTCGCACACGTCCATCACTGCGTTCGGCGCCGCGATCGCCTCTCGCACCGCGTCCGGCATCTCTCGCTTCTTTCTCGCATCATTCGCATCCAGCTTCCACAGAGCATTCAACCGTTCATACGCCTTCGCATCCGCCTCCCCCAATTCAATGGCGCGTTTCGCAAGTGCGCCGAGGGTCAGCATCGCACGCTCATGCAACGCTTCATTCCCCGCCAGGGACTTCTTGCCTGCCGAATACTCCACTACCATTTTTCCCAGCGCAGCGCCAAGCGCCGCAACAACCGCGGCCGCCGCGCCGCCGCCCGGAACCGGCGCTTTGCTTCCCAGCGCTTCCACGAACTCAGCAATCTTCATTTGCGTCATGTCCACGTGCTTACCCCGTGCGGATTTCGGCGCCGAGTGTCTTCATCAGAGAATCCCGCAGCCGTGCTTCCTCTGTCGCCACTTCCTCATGCGTCAGCGTGCGATCGCTCGATCGGAACCTCGCACGCATGGTCACGCTCTTCTT
>DASZQE010000092.1:0-6523 GCA_035550175.1 Phycisphaerales bacterium
TCGGAAAATCCATCGCGCTCCGGCTCGCGCTTGATCAGCGCCTCGTCATCCTCGTCAGTCGGTCGCCCGAATCCCTTGAGCAGGTGAAGGACGAAATCACTGCCGCAGGTGGGGCCGCCGAAATCCGCGCCTGCGATGTCGGTGACGGCGAAGCCCTCTCCGGCATGATCGAGGAAGTGGCGTCCACGCACGGTCGCCTCGACATCCTCGTCAACAATGCCGGCATCACCCGCGATGGCCTCATCCTCCGAATGTCCGATGAGCAATTCGATGAAGTTCTCCGCATCAACCTGCGCTCCGCCTTCATCGCCTGTCGCGCCGCCGCCCGGCCGATGATGCGCGGCCGCTTCGGCCGAATCGTCAACATCAGTTCCGTCACGGGCATCATCGGCAATGCTGGTCAGGCCAATTATGCCGCTGCAAAATCCGGACTCATCGGCATGACCAAATCCATCGCTAAGGAGCTCGGGTCCAAGGGAATCACCGCCAACGTCGTCGCGCCCGGATTCATTGATACCGACATGACTTCCGCACTTCCCGAAGACCTCCGCAAAGCCGCTTGCGACAACATTCCTGTCCGGCGTTTCGGAACCTCTGAGGAAATCGCTCACGCCGTCTCTTTCGTCGCCTCGGATGCAGCTTCCTACCTCACCGGGCAGGTCATCGTTGTCGATGGCGGTCTGGCCATGTAATTCGCCTTGGAGAATTGCCCACTCCCGCGCCGTTGCGTCCTTTGCCTTCCTGCATTATTCTGTCCCCGCGCGTGCGGCTTCTTCCACGCCAAAGGAGTACCTATCCGTGACGGAATCTGAGATTGAAGCCAAGGTCATTGACATCGTTGCTGAGCAGATGGGTGTTGAAAAGGCCGAAATCAGCCGCGATACCAGCTTTGCCAACGACCTCAACGCCGACAGTCTTGACACCGTTGAACTCGTCATGGAGTTCGAAGACGAGTTTGAAACTTCCATTCCTGATGAGGAAGCGGAAAAAATCCAGACCGTCGGGCAGGCCATTGATTACATCGTCAAAGCCACCAAATCCTGACTTTGTCTCCGCAATGCTTTGTTCTGCGCATTCAATGACCGTGTCTGTGCTGTCTGCTTCTCGCCGTCTTTTCGATAGCACAGCCTTCACTTGTTCTTCCTGCTGTGATTGTGAAGGTGGCGCATGAACACCAAACCCGCCCGCCGTGTCGTCGTGACTGGCTTGGGGGTCGTCAGCAATGTCGGTGCCGATGTTCCCTCCACGTGGGATTCACTCTGCAACGGCCGCTCAGGCGTCTCTGCCATCACCTGCTTCCCGCAGGATGAGCAGTGGACTGTCCGTATCGCCGGCGAAATTCGCAACTGGGAACCCGCCAAGCTCATTGAGCACAACACCCTCAAACGCATCGACCGCTTCTGCGCTCTCGGCATGTGCGCCGCTATCGAAGCTGCTGCTGATTCCGGCTTTGATTTCGCAAACAGCGATCCCCTCCGTCAAGGCGTCGTCATCGGCTCAGGGATCGGCGGCATCCTCACCATTGAAGAAGGCCACACCAAGCTCCTTGCTGGCGGTCCCCGAAAAATCAGCCCCTTCACCGTCCCGCGTCTCATGGTCAATGCCGCAGCTGGCAACGTCTCCATCCGCTTCAATCTTCGCGGTGCTAACTCCGCCACCGCCACCGCCTGCGCTACCGGCGCTCACGCCATCGGCCACGCCTTCCACTTCATCCAGCGCGGCGACTCCGACATCATGTTCGCCGGCGGTTCCGAAGCCGCCATCTCCCCGCTCTGCATCGGCTCCTTCGCTGCGATGAAAGCTCTGTCCGCTCGCAACGATGATCCGCCTCGCGCCTCTCGCCCCTTCGATCGTGACCGCGACGGCTTCGTGCTTTCCGAAGGCGCCGCTGTCATCATTCTTGAAGACCTCGAGCACGCAAAGAAACGAAACGCCCGAATCTACGCCGAAATCGTCGGCTTCGGTTCCTCCGCCGACGCCAGCCACATCGCCGCGCCCGATCCCGAAGGCCTCGGCGCTCGTGCCGCCATGCAAGCCGCTCTTCATGACGCTGGCTTGAACAAGGAGCAGGTCGATTACATCAACGCTCACGGCACCTCCACGCCGCTTGGCGATGCCGCCGAAATCGCCGCCGTCCGCGCGCTCTTCGGCCCGCACGCACAAAAACTCGCCGTCAGCTCCACCAAATCCATGACCGGCCACACCCTCGGTGCTGCTGGCGGGCTCGAATCCGTCGCAACGGTCCTCGCCGTTCACGATGACATCCTTCCCCCAACCATCAACCTCGATCACCCGGATGTCGGCGACGACCTCAACCTTGTCGCCAACACCGCCCAGCCGCGCAAAACCACCATCGCGCTCAACAACTCCTTCGGCTTTGGCGGACACAACGTCAGCCTCGCCTTCGCCAAGTACACCGGCAATTGAATCCCGCCGGTCTCCCCCGACGTTTCTCCAATTTCAGAACGGGAAACTCAATCCTGCATACAGCAGCACGTTGTCTCGCCCCGGATTGTGCGCGTACAGACTCGCATTCGATACGTGATGCCAGCGAATGCCCACCATCGCGCGAACGTCCGGTGCAACTTCAAAGCTGCAGCCCACGCCTGCCTGTGGCGTGAAATTGAATGATGACCCGCCTTCCGGCACGTGTTCCGACGTCACAATGATTCCCGCGCCGGCATCTCCGTAAATCGACCATGTGTCCTTGCTCAGAAAATGCCAGCGAAACAACAGATTGAAATTCCCGCCCACTGCATTGTGGTGCTCTTCATCGAAATACCACCCGTTCAATTCAAAGTCGATGCTTAAATCCTGCACCATGAAGTAGCTCAGCCCCACACCGCCCATCGCCATCCAGTTGCTCGTCTCTTGAACCTGCGTTCCGCCGCCGCCCTGCACGTTGATCCGCCACGAGCCTTCCGTGCCGAATGGTTGCGGGTTGTCGCTCATCGCGTCCAGCGCCGTGTCCACCGCATTCTCGCTGTAGACAGGCTCGCCATCCGCCTTCGCAAGATTCAGATCCTTGCCGTCGCAATCCGTCGGCGTGAAGTGAAAATCCATGGACGCCTGTTCGCTGAATGGGGCGCTCTCGACCGCTTCGATCTCTTCCGCGTTCACCGCACCGCACACCGCTATCGATACAAACGCCGCACACGCCAGCTTCACACTCGACATGGTTGCTCCGTCCGCCACCTTGCGCTGTGGATTTCACCCTTGATGCCGGATGTGGCGCCCGGACTCAAGGACACGGCCGCGCAAGGTACGCTCGCCATCCGCATTCATCAACCTTCCTCCGGATTCGTCATGACGAATCCGCTTCCCGATCTCCCAATCGCATCAATTCCACTCCGCCGGAACTTCTCTACACTGTCGGCCTTATGTTCTCCTCGCACGTGATTATCGGCATCGGCGAAGCTGTCTGGAACACCAACCCCCCTTCTCCGTCTCCCGCAGGTCTGGCGCCGCTTGTCGCCATCCGCGCGGCCCAGGTCGGCCACGTCGGCATTCCCATCTCTCGTCTCGGCCAGGACAACTCCGCCGATGCGTTGCTCGCTTCGCTTCAAGCCGCAAAGGTCTCCGTCAATCATCTGCAAAGCGATCCCGATCTGCCCACCGCCGTCTATCAACTGCGCCGTTCCGCGTCTTCTGCTCGCACACTCATTCCGAACGCGGCCTTCGATGTGCTGCAATGGGATTTTGATCTCGTCGATGTCGCGCAGCGCGCCGCCGCCGTCGTCTATGGCCAGATCGCCCGCCGAAACTGGCAGTCTCGCTCCGTCATCAAGCAGTTTCTCCTCGAATGCACGTCTGCAATTCGCCTCTTCGATCTCACCAATCGTGAAGGCTCGCCTCCAGCTCGCGCTGACATCGCCACCGCCCTCGAACTGGCTACCTCAATGATCCTCGACTCCGCTGCGTTCTCAGTTCTCTCACCCGGAGTGTCGATGGAAAATTCCGAGTCGCTCGTTCCCGCAGCGCTCAAGATTCTCAAATCGCACGATCTCGATTCTCTCACGCTGCTCATTCCCAACGCCGGCGTGCATCTGTTCACCCCCAACCATCACACCTATCAACCCGTCTCATCCCCGCTCCCCGACTCATCCGAAGCCATCGCTGTCGCGCTGCTTACGGGAATGCTCGATGGAGATGATCCTCACAACATCGCCTCACTGGCCGCTCAAGCCTGGAAACACCTCGCCGCCGATCGCACACTGCCCCTTCCCTCAAAGCTCCAGGGCTGGTCCTGATTCCCATTTTCAATTGCAAAAACAAAAAAGCCGCCGTCCGAACGCTCCGACACTTCCGGACGACGGTGCGCCTCAGCCTTCCGGCCGGGCAAGTGGCTTGTTGTCCCTCCCGCCCCCTTCGCTCGCTGCCGTCCCCACAGTAGCCGCAAATTCGGCCCTCGGTCAACTTCCAACAACCCAGATAATCAAATTTTCGTAACTAATTGAAAAACATGCAGTTACAGCAAAATGCCCACAGCATGATCCGCTTGCAAACCTCTGTTTTTCCACCCTTGCAAGGAACCCTTCACCAAACATTTTTTTCTCCCCCGTATTTCTCGGTGATTCCTCGCAAATCACGCCCGCATCAGCCGACTTCCATCCGCAACCCTCTGAAAGCGCAAAACTTGCGCCGCATCGATTCTCCACATCTGCCTCAATACTTCGTCTCCTCTTCCTTCGCCAAAGGCGATACGCACTTCGCTGCGTGTCTCACCGCATTGGGCTGCCCGTCCGGGCATGGCAGACCTGGACCCCGCCATCGGTCCTCGTCGTACACAAACGCCACATACCCGAATCCCTGCCGATCGTTTGTATTGTCCGTCACGATCACCGGCACGAACCCCAGCCGCACCCCATTCACTTCTGCAGTGAAGCACCGCCGATCCGTTGTCTCGCTGTGATCCGCACGCACCGAATACCTGTACTTCATGTTCCGCAGGTGCAGGCTCGTCCCGCGAATCAATTCCATTCTCCGCGTCTCGCTCACCTCCGAAATGTCATCGCTCTCAGTCAGCCGGCGACCGACGCGCGGATCATTTCCTCCCATGATCGCCGCCACGTTGCTCAACAGCGCACACCCCCACAAAACCCACGCCATCCAATGACCGCCCGTCTGTTCACGCAGCACAAAACCCGCCGCGATCATGATCACAGCAAATCCCGCCAGAAGCGCTCGCACCGATCGCTGCATGCCTCCAGTGTACGTCCCGCCTCACGCTTCACCTTGCCAAAAAACCCGCAAAATCCGCGAACATCCCTCCACGACTATCCTTACATCTCTTCTCTCAATGTCTCTCACCGACCTTCAATTCACGATTCTCGGCTCAGGCACCTCCTCCGGTGTGCCCATCATCGGCTGCACCTGCGCTGTCTGCACCTCCACCGATCCCCGCGATTCCCGCCTCCGCGCTTCCGCTGTCCTCCGCTTCACCGATACCGCAAATCTCCCTCGCACAATTCTCCTCGACACCTCTCCCGACCTCCGCGCCCAGGCCCTCCGCCACCATCTCACTCGCTGCGACGCCATCGTCTACACCCACAATCACGTCGATCACACTTTCGGCCTCGATGAAGTCCGCCGCTTCAACGCACTCATGGATGCCCCGATCGAAATCTATGCCGACCTGCACACCCACGAGCATCTCAAGCGCGTCTTCAAGCACATCTTCGATCGCCGCAACAACGTCAACGATTCCTTTGTCGCTTCACTCATCCCGCACCTCATCACGCCCCCGAAACACTTCGATCTCCTCGGCCTGCGCTTTACGCCTCTCAATCTCCTCCACGGAAAGCTTCCCGTCCTCGGCTTCCGCATTGAAGCCCTCGATCCCGCAGGCAACATCGCCGCCCTCCAGCCCGCGCCTCTCCCCCTCGCCTATTGCACCGATGTCTCCGCCATCCCTCCCGAGACCTGGCCGCTCCTCACCAACCTCAACACCCTCGTGCTCGACATGCTCCGCTTCCGCCATCACCCCACCCACTTCACTGTCGACCAAGCCATCGACGCCGCCTCACGCATCGGCGCGCAACGCACCCTCTTCACCCACATGACTCACGACATCTCCCATGCTTCCCTCGACCCCCAGCTCCCGCCCACCATGAATCTCGCCTACGACGGCCTCACGATTCCCTGACACATCCACACATTTCTGCGATTTCTCCTCACCAGTTTTTTCGCTAAACTGTTCGGCCCATGGCAAAGACACGTGAAGTCCGCCGCCGCGCCATCGCCGTCGGCACCATCCAGCGAATCACCAAAACTATGCAGATGATCGCCACCGCGCGCTTCACTGCCGCCTCCACTCGCGCCAAAGCCACTAAGCCCTACTCCCAGAAAATCCGCCAGCTCGTCGCCGAAGTCGCCTCCGCAGCCGGCGATGTCTCCCACCCGCTCCTCGCCGCACCCATCGAGCCCGTCAACCGCGTCCTCGTCCTCGTCATCACTTCCGATCGCGGACTCTGCGGCGCATACAACTCCAACGTCCTCCGCAAATCCCTCCACCACATCCGCG
>DASZQE010000093.1:0-9010 GCA_035550175.1 Phycisphaerales bacterium
TCTCGACGGGGCGTATGCCTTCAACACCGGCAACGCATCCACCAGCGGCCCCTCGGAAGTCCTGTGCAACGTGAATGGATCAAACCAGATCACGAATGACGTGTGGTACCAGTACTTCCCGGTTGGGTGCTCAGGCACAGCGACGGCGAGCGTGTGCGGCGCTTCGTTCAACACGCGAATCGCGGTGTACACGGACTGCCCGGAATACGGCGGAACAATCATTGCCTGCAATGACGATTTCTGCGGCACCGGGTCTTCGGTGAGCTTCCCGGCATCGGAAGGCAACTTCTATGTCATTCGCGTCGGCGGCTACAACGGCGCGACCGGCACCGGTACGCTGACCGTCGGATGCTCGGGCGCTTCTCCGTGCCCGGCAGACATCGCGCCTCCGGGTGGCAACGGCCAAGTGAACATTGATGACCTGACGCAGATCATTCTGAACTGGGGCACGAATGATGCGAACGCGGACATCAATGACGACGGCAACGTCAACATCGATGATCTGACCGCAGTGATCCTCGGTTGGGGTCCGTGCTGAGTTCCGAGTTGCGTTGAGTTCAGAGTTTCTTACGCCCCCTTCGAAACAAGGGGGTTTTTTATTGTGAGAATCCCTTAAGGAAACCACGGATCGTGAATGACGGAAAGCGAACTCTTCAACTCGGCAACATCACGAGTGTGACTTGCTGCGCCGATACGCGCGAACCACGGTGACGGAGACGACCGCAGTCAACCCCCAGATGAGCGTGATGACGACAGGCTCCATGTGAATCTGGGGTTGAAGCGATTCAACCTGGGTGCCGATCAGTCCCGTGACTGGACCGAAGGTATAGCCGACACCGATCAGCGCTTCGTGCGTGCCGCCTGCATCGACTTCTGCACGGCCCACTGCGAGCGCGTAATAAATGGCTGCAAAGTAGACGGTGCCCATGCCCAGACCGAAGAGGGTTAAACCGATTCCAAGAACGACTATCACCGGAGCAGTAATGAGGACTGCAAAGCCGAGTGCAAGGCAGACACCGCCGAGCAGCAACGTCCCCCACCGACCATGCCAGAAATCGGCTCTCCACATGAGCAGCATGGTGAGGAACCTTGCGATCATCCAGATGCCGGTGATGGGCGTTTGAAAATGGTCGCTGACGTGCATGCCCGCAAGCAGGTATGGCATGAGCGGACTGAGCGCGGAGGTCATGATGTAACTGAGCGGCAGCAGAATGCGTGCGCTCTTGAGGAGCATGGGATAGTTGCTGCCGACATGTGTGCTGCCGGTTTCATGGAGGTGCTCGCCTGGCCAGGCGTTGAAGGCGAAAAGCACGAAGCACGCGATCGCATTGATGGGCACAAGACTGACGATGGCATGACGAGCGTTCTCATCAATCAGCGGCGCGATAGCGTACATGGAAAGCGCGGTGGCGCCGGTCCATACCAGGTTCCAGACGCCGATGGCGTTGCGCATCGCCGGTCCGTGCCGACCGGCTGTGACATAGCTTTCGACGATGGGCCAGAGCACCGAGCTGAGCAGGCTCGTGACGCCGCCAACGATCCAGAGCATGAACTCGGCGCGTGTCAGCAATGGGCCGGAACAAAGCACGGCTTGCAGGCTGAGTATCCAGGCGACGACGGCGCGGGGGCTGAGTTTTTTTCCCACAGCCTTCAGGAATGGTCCCGCACCCAATGCACCGAGCACGTAGATGGCGCCCATGAACGCATAAAGCCAGAACGTGCGCGTCTGCGAGAGCTTGTAATCATTCTTGGCGATAAAAGAGACCGCATTCCAGATGACCCCCGTGCCGACGGATGCGAGCGAAGTCAGCACGCAGACGGCAGCCAGCGGCGTGGATGTGAACGATGGGCGGCGACCATCCGTGGACATGGGCGGGTATGGTAGAGGAAACAATGAAGGGAAAAGGCCGAAAAATATCGGCTGATTCTCAGCATCGGGCTCGTACCAACCGCCTTGCACGCCCCTCAACACAGGCCGAGTATGATTGTGAACTCAAGGAGCGACGCACATGGTGATGACAGCCTCAACGATGCTTGAACTGGGAATGAAGGCTCCGAGCTTTTCATTGCCTGATGCTGTGAGCGGCAAATCGGTTTCGATTTCGGATTTTCCCGCAGAAAAATATCCGGCGATGCTCGTGATGTTCATCTGCAATCACTGCCCGTTCGTGAAGCACATCCGTGCCGAGCTTGCGAAGCTCGGAAAGGATTACGCTGCGAAGGGCGGGGCGGTGGTGGCCATCTGCTCGAATGACGTGCGCACGCATCCGGATGACAGCCCGGAGAAGATGAAGGCTGAGGCAAAGAGCGCGGGGTACACCTTCCCGTACCTGTACGACGAGACGCAAGCAGTGGCGAAGGCGTATCGGGCCGCATGCACGCCGGATTTTTATGTGTTCGACAAATTGAGGAAGCTGGTCTATCGCGGACAACTGGATGACAGCCGACCGAACAACGGCTTGCCGATCACAGGAACGGATCTGCGGGCAGCTCTTGACGCTGTGCTTGCAGGTAAGCCGGTCAACAGCAATCAAAAGCCCAGCATCGGGTGCAACATCAAGTGGAAGGCGGGAAGCGAACCGGAGTATTTCGGAAGATGACCGATCAGGAACGCATTGAACATGCGGTCGTGCGGGGGCGACACCCGATTGTGACCATCATCACTCAGGAAGAAGCCCACGCGCTGGAGTTGATACAAAGCGCGTGCCTGGGCGCTCGGACGCCGCTCTGGACGTGGACAGTCACGCAGGGCATCGCGGACGGCGTGCTGGAAGAGGGGGAATCGATCCGGGACACGGAAAATCCCGCCGCTGCACTGGTTTATCTTTCCAAGCACGTTGACGAAGCGTGCATCTGCACGATGCTCGATCTGGGTGAGCATCTCGGCGATGCTCGGACGCTGCGAGCGCTTCGCGACACGATCGAGAGTTTTCACAAACGACACAGCACATTGATTCTCATTGAATCTGCTGATCGATTGCCGCCGATCATCTGCAATCAGGCCATACGGATCGATCTTGCGCTTCCGGATGAAGAGGAATTGGAGCGACTGACCCGAAATACGCTTCGCTGGCTGGCGACGCGAGAGCCGATAGATGCCAGACTCAGTTCACGTGATCTGCAGACGATCATTCGGAACCTGCGGGGATTGACCCGAAGGCAGGCTGAGCAGGTCATCATCACAACCGCGACTGATGATCACCGATTTGACTCAGCGGACATCAACTCCGTGCTTGCGGAAAAGCGGCGGCTGCTGCAACAGGGCGGCGTGCTTGAATTCGTGCAAACGCCGGTAGATTTGGGTGAAGTCGGCGGGCTTCACAACCTGAAGAAGTGGCTGGAGGTTCGCCGCGACTCACTGAGTGATGAAGCAAGAAGCTTCGGCCTGTCACCTCCACGAGGCATATTGCTTCTGGGTGTTCAGGGGGCAGGCAAGAGTCTTTCGGCCAAAGCGATCGCCACCGCCTGGCAGCGGCCGCTCCTGCGTCTTGATCCGAGCGCGTTGTATGACCGGTACATCGGCGAGTCGGAGCGCCGGCTGCGCGAGACGCTGCAGCAGGCGGAAAACATGGCTCCGATCATCTTGTGGATTGATGAGATTGAGAAAGGCTTCGCGTCGGCAGCCAGTCAATCCATCGACGGCGGGCTTTCACAGCGGATGTTCGGAACGCTGCTGACCTGGATGCAGGACCACTCGGCTCCGGTGTTTCTTGTGGCCACCGCCAACGACATCGAAGCGCTGCCGCCGGAACTGCTTCGCAAAGGAAGGTTTGATGAAATCTTCTTTGTCGACCTGCCGACAATTGACGTGCGGAAGGAAATTCTTCGGATTCACCTGCAGCGTCGAAAACGCAATCCATCAGGATTCGACCTGGCAGCGCTCGCGGCAGCCTGTGAGGGGTTCAGCGGCGCTGAAATCGAACAGGCGATTGTGTCCGCGCTTCACGGCGCGTTTGCGAATGGGACCGCACTTGATACACAGGGCATTCTGCAGAGCTTTGCCGCAAGCCCGCCGCTGTCCGTCACTGCCGGCGAGAAAGTGGCCATGCTCCGCTCGTGGGCGGTGGGACGATGTGTACCAGCGGAATGATGAATGTTCTCAGGGGACTCGACGGAGTTTTCGCATTCGTGGTGCGATCCAGTCTTCAAGCGTCATCGCCCAGTGTTCATGATCGCGCCATCGGCCGTTGATCTGCAGATAGTTTTTCGCCAGGCCTTCAAAGCGGAACCCGCATGAGCGGATGAGGGCGAGAGAGGCATGGTTGTCGGGAACGATGTTGGCTTCAACACGATGCAGCTTGAGCGCATGAAAGGCATGGCGGAGCGCCAGAAGCACGGCTTCCCGCATGTAGCCTTGGCGAGTGAACTCCTTGCCGATCCAGTACCCCATCACGCAACTCTGAAACGGACCGCGAAAGATCTGGTTCAGGCCGATGGAGCCCATGATGCAGCCGTCATCCGCCCGACAGACGAAAAACCGGCGGCAGGAGGGCGAGCGACGCCCCTTGAGCATGCGCTGGAAGCCCGATTGCCCGTTGAAATCGATGCCTCGGGGCGGCTTGGGCTCCCACGGCTTGAGAAACGCATGAGTGCGCCGGCGAAGGGCAATGTATTCATTCACATCGTTGATGCTGATGCCCCGAAGAAACACCCGCCCTCGCGGATCAAATTCAACGGCGCGAGCAAGACCCGGAACGGACTTGGAAAGCCTGGGACGGATCATGCAATATGGACCACCATATGACGATCATGTGCGGACCGGCGGTGTTCCCACAGGTATAGAGCCTGCCATGTTCCGAGGGCAAGACGCCCATTCAGGATAGGGATGCTGACGCTGACGGCGGTCAGCGCCGTGCGAATGTGTGACGGCATGTCATCCGGACCTTCCGAGTCATGTGCATAGTCAGCGTTCTCGGGGACATTGCGGGACATCCACGCTTCCAAGTCACTTCGGACGGACGGATCGGCGTTTTCCTGCACGAGCAGGCTGGCTGAGGTGTGCTGGAGGAAGACCGTGGTGAGCCCCTCCGACACGCCAGCGTCGGCCACGATCCGGGAAATCCGCTCGGTGATGTCCACAAAGCCCTTGCCGGCGGTTCTGACGGTGATGGAGGTGACGCGACCCATGGACATGGCGGGGTGGGATGTGCGGAAGGCGTGGAATGAATGAGCGTCGGTGCGCGGGTTCGCTCAACTGCGGGACACAAGCGACCGAATCAAGGATGTTGGGAACTGCGGATTGAAAATCAAACGCAAGTCCCACTCGATTCCGTGCGTGCAGATCGTACAATCATGGCACCTCCGATGAAAGAACACTCGACTTCCACTACCAGCGTGCACTCACAACAGCCAGACCAGGCGCATCATGGTCATGGCGGAAATGGAAATGGAAGCGGAATCGCTTCAAACGGAAACGGAAAGGGCGTGGTTGCAATTCCGGGTCTGAAGGAGAACACCTCAAGCTCATCGCCTGCGCAGTCAAAATCCAGCAGACGGGCATTCGAGCCTGCATGGACGATTGATGATGCCCGCGATCTGTACATGATCAAAGGGTGGGGGCAGGGGTTCTTCGACGTCAACGAGCAGGGGCACGTTGTCGCGCGTCCGCTGAAGACGGCGCAATCAGAAATTGACCTGCACGAAATCATCCAGGGCTTGCGCGAGCGCGGCATCACCACGCCGGTCATCCTCGCTTTCAATGATCTGCTCAAGCGCAGGCTTTCAGACATGCACGCAGCGTTCACGTCAGCGATGGTGGAGAACAATTACAAAGGCTCGTACTGCGCCGTGTACCCGATCAAGGTGAATCAGCAACGGCACGTGGTGCAGGAAGTGCAGGCGTGCGGCAAGCCGTTTGGATTCGGGCTCGAGGTGGGATCAAAACCCGAGTTGCTCGCGGTGCTGGGGATGACCTGCGACAATCCCGAATCGCTGATCGTCTGCAACGGCTTCAAGGAAGAGCGCTACATCGAATTTGTCACGCTGGCTGCGAAACTCGGACGGACGATCATTCCGGTCATCGAGAACCTCACGGAACTGATGCTGATCATCCGTCAGGCGGAACGCTTCGGCGTTCGACCGAGAATCGGCGTGCGCGTGAATCTGAATGCTTCGGGTGCGGGACGCTGGCGTCACAGCACGGGAATCAAGAGCAAATTCGGCCTTTCCATCAGCGAAACGCTTGAAGTGCTCGCGTACCTCAAAGCCCACAATCTGCAGGATTGCTTCCAGCTTCTGCATTGCCACATGGGCAGCCAGATTCATGACATCCGCAACGTGAATGCCGGCGTGAATGAACTCGCGCGGATTTACGTTGAGCTGCACAAGATGGGCGCGGGGTTGAAATACATCGACATCGGCGGCGGGCTCGGCATCGACTACGACGGCTCGCAGACGAACTTCGAGTTCTCCACAAACTACAACCTGAATGAGTACGCCTCGAACGTGGTGTACCGCATCATGTCCGTGTGCGATGACGCTGATGTCCCCCACCCGACGATTGTTTCGGAATCGGGGCGCGCGATGGTGGCGCAGCACAGCGTGCTGGTGTTTGATGTGCTGGGCTGCAACAGTTCCGATCGTTTCACGGTGCCGGAAGAGCTTTCCAATCTCGACCCGAATGATGAAAGCATTCCCCGACCGATTTTCGATCTGCTCGATGCGTACAACCGTGTGTCCGAACGCCGATTGCTCGAATGCCACCATGACGCTGCTGAAGCCCGTGATGAGGCGATGAGCCTGTTCAACGTAGGCCTGATGACGCTGCAACACCGTTCACTGGTGGATCAACTCTTCTGGGCAACGTGCATCCGCATCCGTGACAAGGCCCGTGAAATGCCCGCGGTGCCTGAGGAATTGCAGGACCTGGAATCCGTGCTTGCCGACACGTATTTCTGCAACCTCTCAATCTTCCAGAGTCTGCCGGATATCTGGGCGATCAACCAGATTTTCCCGGTGATGCCGATTCACCGACTGAATGAACGCCCCTCACGCCACGCAATCCTTGCGGACGTGACCTGCGATAGCGACGGCAAGATCGATCGCTTCGTCGACCTGCGCGACATCAAGCGAACACTTGAACTGCACCCGATCCAGAACGGCGACCAGTATTACCTCGCCGCGTTCCTCGTCGGGGCGTACCAGGAAACGCTCGGCGACCTGCACAACCTGTTCGGCGACACCCACGTCGTCCACATCAAGCTGGATGAAAACGGCAAGTGGTGGATCGATCACATCGTCGAAGGCGACAGCGTCCGCGAAGTGCTTTCCTACGTGCAGTTCGACGTGGAACGGCTCCGCCAGGAAGTGAGGCGAGAGTGCGAACGCGCCGTGCGCGACAACCTGATCACCGTCGCGGAAAGCCAGCAGTTGACCAAGGCGTATGAAAGCGGCCTGAGTGGATATACGTATTTGGAATGACGCGCCACTGATTGCCGTCACAAATCAGTATGATGGATGACCCATGTCATCCACTGCGACCAAGCCTTCCTCCTCCGCCTCCCCCACTCACGCTCACGAAGCCCCCGCTCCCGGCTTCGGCGGCCTGCCCGAAGAGTTCCGCAACCCCAAGACTGCACAGATCGCTGTGTTGCCCGTGCCCTACGATCTCACCAGCACCTGGCAGAAGGGCGCGGACCGCGGACCTGCGGCGCTGATCTCGGCTTCCGCGAACATGGAGCTTTTCGACATTCCCACCGGCACGGAGGTCTACCGCAAGGGCATCTGCACGCTTGATCCGGTGCAGTTCAACGGCACGCCCGACAAACTCGCGGACAAAGTTCAAGCCGTCGTGACGGGCATTCTGAAAAGCAAGCAATTCCCCGTGCTGCTCGGCGGCGAGCATTCTGTCTCCATCGGCGCGTTTCGCGCGGTCGCATCAGCCTTTCCCAAAGGCCAGCTTTCGATCCTGCAGATCGATGCACATGGCGACACGCGCGAGGAATACCACGGCTCGCCCTGCAACCACGCCTGCGTCATGGCCCGCGCCCGTGAACTATGCCCCATCACACAGGTCGGCATTCGCGCCATCGATGTGGAGGAAACCCACAAGCTTGATCCCTCCCGCGTCTTCTTCGGCCATCAGATTGCCGGCAATCCCGATCATTCGTGGATGGACAAGGTCATCGCGCAGCAGTCGCCCAACGTGTACGTCACGATCGATCTGGATGCCTTCGACCCCGCCTTTGTGCCGGCGACGGGAACACCCGAACCCGGCGGGCTATCATGGAACGAGGTCAACACGCTGCTTGAAAAACTGGTCAAGCAGCGGAACGTGATCGGCTTTGACGTGGTCGAGCTCCTGCCGATGTCCGGGCAATGGGCCAGCGAATTCTTCGCCGCCAAGCTCGTCTACCGGTTTTTGAGCATGATCTTCGCTCAACGTCGATGATGTGAGGAATGAGGGAACGAGGGGGGCGAGGGTGGCAGAAAATGAAAGGCGCACACAGCACGGGAACTCTCCCGCGCTCACTTGTCCATGCTGACCCATTCCTTCCGCAGACTTCGCAGGCGATTCACGCAATTCTCAAAGAGCGAGGAATGGACCCTGCTTTCCGCCGCGGCCATCATCGGCTTGGTCATGGGCGCGGTCGCCACCGCCTTCATCCTGCCCATCCACTGGATGGAAGAACACGCCGATGAAGTCCCCAGGAACATTCTCATCTGGCTCATCCCGATCGCCCCGATCATCGGCGCGCTGCTCACCGGACTGGTGCTCTACGCAAAGGGCGATGACGAATCCCACACCGCGCCCGGCGTCTCCAGCGTCATGCTCGCGGTTCACCGCAAACGCTCGCGCATGCACTGGACCGTCGCCATCCGCAAATGGATCGCCTCCACCTGCACCATCGCCTCCGGCGGCTCCGCAGGCGCCGAAGGCCCCATCGCCACCATCGGCGCGGTCATCGGCAGCAACCTCGCGCGCCTCTTCGGCTCGCGCAGCGAGCACGCCGCCACGCTGCTGGGCTGCGGCGCAGCGGCCGGCATCGCCTCCGTCTTCAATGCCCCGGTC